>NZ_DAWBAJ010000009.1:0-69701 GCF_052306735.1 Dysosmobacter sp.
CCGTGAATATCTGTTTTCCATCGGCGGAGCGGCCGTTTTCCACATTTCCATAGTGTAAAGCAGCGTGATAACACACTTGTATATTGCTTTTCCGCAAGAAAGGATTTATAATAAATTGCAGTTAGTTATCGCTAACCACAATTCCGACTCATGGAGGCAGTTATGGGAATACTAAAGGCTTTTTTCAACAATACCCGCAAGCCGAAAGGATTGCTGGGCAGGTGCATGGTGGGCAGCATGAATCGTGCCCATGCTGCCCTTGCGGATTGGGGCCTTAGCTATTTGCCTGAAACTGGCCCAACCGAGATTGCGGAGCTGGGCTGCGGTGGTGGGCGGAATATCCGAGCCCTTTTGCGAAAATACCCTGCCGCGACTGTCGCCGCCTTGGACTATTCAGAAGTATCTGTGGAAAAGGCCAGGAGTGTGAACCGCAAGGGGCTGCAAGCCGGCCGCTGCCGTATCATACAGGGAGAGGTGTCTTGCCTTCCCTTCGAGGATGGCGCATTTGATTTGGTAACCGCATTTGAAACGGTATATTTCTGGCCTGGTCCCACGGAGAGTTTCCGAGAGGTGTATCGCGCCTTACGGCCGGGCGGCATCTTTCTGATCGTCAATGAGTCGGACGGAGAAGATCCCCACGCCAGCAAGTGGCTTTCTGTCATTGATGGGATGAGGATCTTCGATGGAGACCAACTTGCCCGTTTTCTCACCGAGGCAGGTTTTTCTGAGGTCATCCTAAATCGGAATGCGAAAAAGCATTGGCTCTGCGTGCTGGCGATGCGGGAAAACAGCAGCCTTTTAGAAAATGAAGAACTGGGTGGCATCTCATAAATAGTGGAAAATGGTGCGGTCGAGTACGGCATTTGACTTGCCATTCAACCATTGGAATGTTTTTGATGAAGTGTACCGTATATGCTGGAACCAGCGAAACGGACTTTAAGAAGAATGGAGGAACAGAAGATGTGGAAATACACAATCCAAGTAGACGGCATGATGTGCGGTATGTGCGAAAGCCATGTGAACGATGCGGTGCGGAAAGCCTTTCCGGTGAAGAAGGTCACCTCATCTCGGAGTAAAAAAGAGACTGTGGTAATCACGGAAGCTGAACTGGATCAAGAGGCTTTACGGGCGGCTATTTCCGCCACTGGCTATGATGTGGGGGAGATTTGGAAGGAGTCTTGGCAGAAGAAAGGGCTGTTTGGCCGATAAATGTTTGGGACACAGATCAATGGAGAGGAGGCAAGCGGATGCTGGCAGAATGTTTATCAGAACAGGGGGAATGGGCACAAGTGATGCCTGGCGCGCGAGCCTGCCTGTTTTCCCTGTGCGAGAGGTCATTCCCTCTGCCCCTCCGGTTGGAACCTCTGCACTTCGAGGTATTGTTCTGCTTGGCCGGGATGTTGACCCTGACCCGGCGGGATGGTTCGGCTCTGAGGTTAGGTACCCGGCAGGTGCTTCTCCTCACCGACATCTCTGATCTGACTGATGCCAGAGTGGAGACCGGCTTAAAGGGTGTTCTGGTGGCGGTGGACGCCCGGGGCGCCCGGGAGAGTCTAAAAACTATTTGCAACCTGCTGGGCGGTTTGACCTTGAACACGGATCAAGTGCGGCGTTGGATGGTCAGCCGGGGCGGCTGCGCCGTGGAGGGTCCCTCTCACTGGAGCCAGGCGGCCTTTGCCGACCTGGATCGTTTGCCCCAGAGCGAGCGGGCGCGCTGGTGCGTGTGGAAGTCGGTAGAACTGCTGTATCTGCTCTCTGCCCCGGAGGAACCAGCGGCGGAAATGGCCCCGGTGCTGGATCAGGAGATGATCCGGACCCTGGCAGAAACCCGCCGATATATGGAGGAGCATCTGGACGAACCCCTCTCCATATCAGATTTGAGCCGCCGCGCCTGCCTCTCTGCAACTACATTCAAAGAGGGGTTCCGTCGTCTGTACGGACTGCCGGTCCACACCTGGCTGCAGCAGCGGAGGATGGAGCGTGCAGCGGAGTTGCTGCGGGACTCCTCCCTCAGCGTGCTGGGGGTGGCCCAGTCCGTGGGATACAGCAGTGCCAGCCAGTTCTCCGCCGCCTTCCGGCGGCAGTATGGCATGTCGCCAACTATGTATCGAAAAATGTCTGAACCGGCATAACATCGTCTGATTCGGTGATACACGGGGCATCCCATCTGCTATAATGTTTCAACACACAGTGGGACGCGTTTGTTTCCGAGCAGGAGGAGATCTCAATGAAACAACATCGCTTCTGGGCCTGGGGCGCTGTGATCTGCATGGTCATGGTGATGATCACGGGCTACAAACACAAATAATCACATAGCAGAAAGGAAAGATTCCCATGATGAAACACTATGTCAGACTGGCCTGCTTCGTGGGCGGAGCCCTGTTTGGCTCTGCCGGTATCAAGCTGCTCACCAGCAAAGATGCCAAGAAGGCTTATACTCATATCACTGCCGCAGGTCTGCGGATGAAAGACAGCGTAATGGAGACCGTTACCACTGTTCAGGAGAACGCCGCCGACATTCTGGCCGCTGCCAAGGACATCAACGAGGCCCGGGACGCCAAGGAAGCCGAGGCTCAGGTGGAAGGTCAGGAAGCCTAAAAACTGCGGAAGGGAGCCGGAAAACGGCTCCTTTTTTCATGAAAGGAGACTTGCATGAGAGCAACCATCGTACACGAGAGCCGGGGCCGGATGCGCCTGCGGCTCCGGCAAAAAAACATGACGATCCGCCAGGCGGATCTGCTGGAAACCTGGCTGAAGGGACAGCCCTGGACCCGGGAGGCCGTAGTCCATGAGCGCACCTGCTGCGTCATCGTGACCTATACGGGAGACCGGGAAGCTGTCCTCTCCGCCCTCGGCGCGTTCACCTGGGCCGGGGCGGAGTCGTTTGTCACTCTGTCCGGCCACAGCACCCGGACTCTGAACCGAGAGTTCCAAGAGAAGCTGGTAGGCAAGGTGGCGGTGAAAGCAGCCGCTGCCCTGTTTTTGCCCGCCCCGCTGCGGATCGCCCGGATTGTTTGGCACATGATCCCCTTTCTGCACAGAGGTCTGCGCTGTCTGGGACATCGTCAGATCAAGGTGGAGATGCTGGATGCGTTGTCCATCGGGATCTCCGTCTGCCGCAGGGACTTCGGTACTGCCGGCACTGTCATGTTCTTGTTGGAGATCGGTGAACTGCTGGAGGATTGGACACGGAAGAAATCTGTGGCGGATCTGGCAGAGAGTCTGTCTCTCCATGTGGATCGGGTGTGGCTGAAAACCGAGGCTGGTGAAGTGCTCACCCCTATCGGCCAGATCAGACCCGGCGACCGGGTCGTGGTTCGAGCCGGAAGTGTCATCCCCCTGGACAGCGTGGTGGCGAAGGGAGAGATCACCGTCAACCAGGCATCCCTCACCGGCGAATCCGTCCCCGTGGCCAAGCGGCCCGGCGGCGCGGTTTATGCCGGCACTGTGGTGGAGGAGGGCGAGTCCGTGCTGGAGGTAAAGCAGGCCTCTGGCCAGAGCCGCTATGACCAGATCGTGGAGATGATCCAGCGTTCCGAGCAGATGAAGTCCGCCGCCGAAGCCAAAGCGTCCAACTTGGCAGACAAGCTGGTGCCCTATACCTTTGCCGGCAGCCTGGTGAGCCTTGCGCTCACCAGGAACTTGACCCGGGCCTTGTCGGTGCTCATGGTGGACTTCTCCTGTGCCCTGAAACTGGCCATGCCCCTGGCGGTGCTCTCTGCCATGCGGGAGGCGGGGCGGGAGCACATCACGGTCAAGGGCGGCAAGTTCCTGGAGGCTGTGGCCAGCGCCGATACCATTGTCTTTGATAAGACCGGCACCCTCACCCATGCCTGCCCCAGGGTGGCCCGCGTCATCCCCTTCAACGGGAAGGACGAGGCGGAGATGCTGCGCCTTGCCGCCTGTTTGGAGGAGCATTTCCCTCACTCTATGGCAAACGCTGTGGTAGAGGAGGCCAAACGCCGGGGGTTGAGCCACGAAGAACGCCATGCTAAGGTGGAGTACCTGGTTGCTCACGGCATTGCCAGCTCAGTGGACGGAGAGCAAGTGTGCATCGGCAGCGCCCACTTCATCTTCGAGGACGAGAAGTGCGTGATTCCCGAGGGTGAGGAAAACAAATTTGATGCCCTGCCCCCTGAATTCTCCCAGCTCTATCTGGCCATCGATGGGGTGCTCTCCGCCGTAATCTGCATCTCCGATCCTCTGCGAGAGGAGGCGCGGGAGGTCCTATCTGCCCTAAGAAATCTGGGCGTAAAAAAACTGGTGATGCTGACCGGGGACAGCCCCCGTACCGCCGCTTCCATTGCGGAGCAACTGGGAGTAGATGACTTCCGGGCCGGGGTTCTCCCAGCGGATAAGGCAGAGTATGTGGCTGCTATGCGGCGGGAGGGGCACACCGTACTGATGGTGGGGGATGGCATCAACGACTCTCCGGCCCTCTCTGAGGCGGACGCCGGCATCGCCATCAGTGACGGGGCGGCCATTGCCAGGGAGATCGCCGACATCACCATTGCTGCCGACAGTCTGTGGGAGCTGGTGCGCCTGCGGCAGCTGGCCATGGGCTTAATGTACCGCATCCAGAACAACTACCGCTTTGTCATTGGGTTCAATGGGGCGCTGATCGGTCTTGGCGTGGCAGGCATCCTGCCTCCAACCACCTCCGCTATGCTCCACAACCTGTCTACCCTTGGCGTAAGCCTCCACAGCATGACTGCCCTGCCCCAGCCAAAACAAAATAAAGTCTTCTGACAAAGTCCGGCGCGTATGCGCCGGGCTTTTTTCGTATTCCACTTGACAAACTACTGCTCCAGTCGTATTATAACAGTGTTATATAACGCTGTTATAAGGAGAGAGTCTATGGAAGAAAAGTCTAACGCCACGCTGGAAAAAATCCATGAGGCGGCCATGGCCGAATTTCTGGACAAGGGCTTTCAAGGGGCTTCTCTGCGGCAGATCGTGAAAAATGCCGGGGTAACCACCGGTGCGTTCTACGGTTATTTCTCCAGCAAGGAGGCGCTTTTTGCCTCCATCGTGGAGCCGCACGCGGCTGCTTTGATGGGGCGGTTCATGGAGGCGCAGACTTCCTTTTCCGAACTGCCTGAGCAGGAACAGCCGGAGCACATGGGGCTGGAGTCCAGCCAGTGCGTGAATTGGATGGTGGACTATATCTGCGACCACCGGGAGCCGGTGAAGCTGCTGCTGTGCAAGGCCGAGGGCACCAACTACGAGCACTTTGTCCACAACATGGTAGAGGTGGAGGTGGAGTACACGCTCCGTTACATGGATGTTCTCCGCCGCCTGGGCCGGGAGGTCCCGGAACTGAGCCAGTCTCTTTGCCACATCATCGCCAGCGGAATGTTCAACGGTCTTTTTGAGATCGTCGTACATGATATGCCGAAAGAACAGGCCCTGCGGGATGTAGAACAGTTCCGCACTTTCTACACGGGTGGATGGCTGAAATTGATGGGGGGATGACCCCTATCTTTTTTGAACATTAGTTAGTTACTGCTAACTCGAAGAAGGAGGTTTTTTCATGAAGCAGAAGAAAAAGAGTGATGTTGCGGTCCTGCTGGACTACGCAGGCAGTCACAAGGGGCTGACCTTCCTGGGGCTGGCCCTGTCGGCGGTGTCCATGCTGTTGAGCATGGCACCCTACATTTGTATCTGGCTGGTGGCCCGGGATCTGATTGCCGTAGCGCCGGACTGGACCCGGGCGCAGGACATCGCACAATACGGCTGGCTGGCGTTTGCCTTTGCGGTGGCCGGCATCGTCCTGTACTTTGCAGGATTGATGTGTACCCATCTGGCGGCCTTCCGCACAGCGGCCAACATCCGCAAGCGAGGCGTTGCCCATGTGATGAAAGCCCCGCTGGGCTTCTTCGACTCCAATGCCTCCGGCCTCATCCGGGGACGGCTGGATGCGGCGGCGGCCGATACCGAGACCCTGCTTGCCCACAATTTGGCGGACATTGTAGGCACCATCACCCTGTTTGTGTCCATGCTGGTGCTGATGTTCGTCTTTGACTGGCGGATGGGCGCGGCCTGCCTGCTGGCGGCGGTGATTTCCATGATCGCCATGTTCTCCATGATGGGCGGCAAAAACGCCAAACTGATGGCAGAGTATCAGGCGGCCCAGGATCGCATGACCAAGGCAGGCACCGAGTATGTCCGGGGCATTCCGGTGGTCAAGATTTTCCAGCAGACCGTTTATTCCTTCAAGGCCTTTCAGGAGGCCATTGAGGATTACAGTTCCAAAGCGGAGCACTATCAGGGTGATGTGTGCCGTGTGCCCCAGTCCATCAATCTGACCTTTACCGAGGGCGCTTTTGTGTTCTTGGTGCCTGTGGCTCTTTTCCTGGCTCCCGGAGCTCTGGCCGGCGGTGACTTTGCGGGATTTATTACAAACTTCGCCTTTTACGCAGTGTTCTCCGCCATCATTTCCACCGCGCTTGCCAAAATCATGTTTGCCGCATCTGGTATGATGCTGGCCAGTACTGCGCTGGGGCGCATTGGCCAGGTCATGTGCGCCCCTGAACTGAAAGTGCCTGAACACCCCCAATCCCCCGGAAGCAGCCGTGTAGAATTTGAAGATGTGAGTTTTACTTACGACGGAGCCCAGACCTCCGCCCTCTCCCATGTGTCCTTCACAGCGGAGCCGGGACAGACCGTAGCCCTGGTAGGCCCTTCCGGCGGCGGCAAGACCACCGCTGCCAGCCTGATCCCCCGCTTCTGGGACGCCACCTCTGGCGTGGTGAAGGTGGGCGGCGTGGATGTGCGGCAGATCGATCCCCATGTACTCATGGATCAGATCGCCTTTGTGTTCCAGAACAGCCGCCTGTTCAAAGCCTCCATTTTGGAGAATGTCCGGGCCGCCCGTCCCAACGCCACCCGGGAGCAGGTGCTCTCGGCGTTGATGGCCGCTCAGTGTGAGGACATTCTGGAGAAACTGCCCCAGGGCACGGACACCCTGATCGGCTCCGAGGGGACTTATCTTTCCGGCGGCGAGCAGCAGCGCATCGCCCTGGCCCGGGCCATCCTGAAGGATGCACCCATCGTGGTTCTCGATGAAGCCACCGCCTTTGCTGACCCTGAGAACGAGGCGTTAATCCAAAAGGCGTTTACCGAGTTGACCCGTGGCCGCACCGTTATCATGATTGCCCACCGTCTGTCTACTGTGGTCGGTGCGGACAAGATTCTGGTGCTGGAGGAGGGACGCATCGTGGAGCAGGGCTCCCATCAGGAGCTGACTGCCGCCGGTGGCCTCTATGCCCGGATGTGGGCGGATTACAACAAGGCAGTCCAGTGGAAGATCACCAGCGAACAGTGAGAGAGGGGTGAAGAATATGTTCAGCAAAAACTTTCAGAGGAAATACGCCCTCACTGACCAGGGCGTAAAAAATGTCAAAAAGGGAGCCTTCTGGACGGTCATCGTCAACCTTGTCGTCATGGGCGGCATGAGCATCCTGTATCTGCTGATGTACGGCCTGATGGGAACCTTTACAGACGACCAGCCGCTGCCCAACGCAGCCCTCCTGCTCGGGCTGGTGGTTGTATTCCTGATCCTTTCCTTTGTGACTCATCTTCAGCAGTACTACGCCACCTATGGACTGGTCTATAACGAGGTGAAATCCACCCGGCTCAGTCTGGCGGAGCGGCTGCGCAAACTGCCTTTGGGCTACTTCGGCAAGCGGGATCTGGCGGATCTGACCGAGACCATTATGGGCGATGTGAACCGCATGGAACATGTCTGGTCCCATGTGCTGGGCTATCTGTACGGTGCCTATCTCTCCACGGCGATTATCGCGGTGTGCCTGCTGGTGTATGACTGGCGGCTGGCCATCGCCTGCCTGTGGGGTGTGCCGGTGGCCTTCGGCCTGCTGTTCGGCACCCGGAGGATTTCCGCCCGGACCTCCGAGCGGACGAAAAAAGCCGCGATCCGCGTCTCCGACGGCATTCAGGAAGCTCTGGAAAATGTCCGGGAGATCCGCGCCACCAATCAGGAGGAGCGTTATCTGGCCGGGCTCAATACGAAGATTGACGACCATGAGAAGGTCACCATCCAGGGCGAGCTGGGGACCGGCATCTTCGTCAATGCGGCCAGCGTTATCATGCGTCTGGGGGTAGCTACCACCATTCTGGTGGGAGCCGGCCTGATTCTTTCCGGGCAAATTGACTTCATGCTGCTGTTTTTGTTCCTGCTGGTTATTACCCGCGTGTATGCGCCTTTTGACCAGAGCCTGGCTCTCATCGCTGAGATGTTTGTGTCCCAAGTATCCGCCGACCGCATGAACGAGATTTACAACACCCCCACGGCTGAGGGTGCAGAGGTGTTTCAGCCCAAGGGACACGATATTGAGTTCGACCATGTGGGGTTTGCCTATGACAAGAAAAAAGTGCTGGACGGTGTGAGCTTTACCGCCCGGGAGGGCGAAGTGACTGCCCTGGTGGGTCCTTCCGGGTCCGGTAAGAGTACCTGCGCCCGACTGGCTGCCCGGCTGTGGGATGTAACAGAGGGAAGCATCAAGGTAGGCGGCGTGGACATCTCCACGGTGGACCCGGAGGCATTGCTGACCGATTACTCCATGGTGTTTCAGGATGTGGTGCTATTTGACGACACGGTGATGGAGAACATCCGTCTGGGCAAGCGAGGCGCCACCGACGAGGAGGTGCGGGCCGCGGCTGAGGCCGCCAACTGCGGGGAGTTCATCCGCCGCCTGCCCCAGGGATATGATACCCCCATCGGGGAAAACGGCGCAAAACTCTCCGGCGGAGAGCGGCAGCGCATCTCCATCGCCCGGGCTCTTTTGAAGAACGCCCCCATCGTCCTGCTGGACGAGGCTACTGCCAGTCTGGATGTGGAAAATGAGACAAAGGTGCAGGGTGCGCTCTCCCGTCTGCTGGCAGGCAAGACGGTGCTGGTCATTGCTCACCGGATGCGCACCGTGGCAGGAGCAGACCACATCGTTGTGCTGGAAAACGGCCATGTGGCCGAGCAGGGTACGCCTGCGGAACTGATGGAACGCGGAGGCCTCTACCGCCGTATGGTGGAACTCCAGAGTGAGAGCGCCCGTTGGCAACTGGGCTAATTATTTCGTTTATTCAAGTTCATTCGATTTTTCCTTCGGGAGTACAACATCCTCTGACCGTTCCAGTAAGATACGGACGTTTTGGTTGAGGGTGTCGTACTCCCGTTCTTTCTGTTGAGCCTTCCTGTATTCCGATTGCAGGGCGGTCCTTCTGACGGTGAGTTCATCTATTTCGGCCCGGAGCCGCTGGGCGGCGGGCAGGGGTACGGCGTTCAACCGTTTCAGTTCCCTTGCCGCTGCCTCGAACAGGATGATCTCACTCTCATGCCCCCGGAGAAATTTCTCCTTGTCCCTGGACTGGCAGTATTGGTCATACAAGGGGCGAAGCTGACGATAGGTGGCAGCGTGCTTCATGGTGATGGTCAGCCGCTCCATTTCCTTTTCGGTTGCCCAGAGATCCGCCTTTACCCTGGCGGTGGCGGCTGCCACTCCATCGCACCGCTCGGACAGGTCCTCCAAACTTCCGATGCCATGCTCCGTCAGGAAGTTCAGCGTTTCCGCTGCTCGCTTTAGGTTCTCAATCGTTGCCCAATGTTTGTAGCCGGCACTCTGCTGGGCTTTGATATTGTTCTGGATGTCGATGAGCAGGCTGGGGCTCCCGGTGCGCTGCTTCGGCTGGCGGGAGGGGCAGGACCTTCCGGCAATCCGAGCAGCCAGGGCTTCCTCGGCGTAGTCGGCGCCCAGGGTTTTCAAACGGGTAAACCGCTCCTGACCTGGAGCCCTGGCAGATATGAATGAACACCCTTTTGCGTGCCGTTTCTGACAGGAAAGGAGGCTGCTGTGTCAGAGATTCAGAACGGTACGGAGAAAAGGCCTTTGGAGTGCCGCACCTACACGGTCAATGACATTGCCGTGATTTTAGGTGTCAGCCAAGCGCGGGCATATAGCCTTGTGCGGGAGGACCTTTTCAAAAGCGTACGAATTGGCAACGCCATACGGATTTCCAAGCGGTCGTTCGACCACTGGCTGGAGTCACTTGACCTGTGACACAAGAAAGGAAGGTTCGTTATGGCATCCATTATCAAAAGAAAGAAAAACTATTCCATCGTCTACACCTATGTGGACGAGAACGGCGAGACCAAGCAGAAGTGGGAGACCCGCTCCAGCTATCAGGACGCATTGAAGCGCAAGGCGGAGGTGGAGAATCAGAAAACCACCCGGTCTTTTCTCCCACCCAGCAATCAAAGCATCTCGGAGTTTCTGCTGGACTTCGTCTCCCTCTACGGCGAAAAGCGGTGGGGCGTCTCCATGTATGACAGCCAAAACTCGCTGATCGCCAACTACATCAACCCCATCATCGGGGACATGAAAGTACAGGACATCACGCCCCGTGTGGTGGACAAGTACATCCAGACCTTGCAGAAAACCCCTGCGGTGAACACCAAGAATCACCATGCTAAAACGGAGTTCGTGACCAACGCCACCATTGACAAGATCATCAAGCTCCTCCGCTGCGCCTTCAAGCAGGCGGTCCGGTGGGAGCTGGTCCCCAAGAACCCCTTTGACAATGTGGTACTGCCCAAGACGGAGTATAAGAAGCGGGACATCTGGACCGCCGATATGATCCGCACCGCCCTGGATCAGTGTACGGACAGCAAGTTCTATGTAGCGATGAACCTGTCATTTGCTTGCTCCCTGCGGATGGGTGAGATCCTGGGGCTGACCTGGAACAATGTCCACATCTCCGATGACGATATTGCCGATGACAACGCCTATGTTTTCATCGACAAGGAGCTGGCGCGGGCCTCCAAGCGGGCCATTGAGATGCTGGGGCAGAAGGATGTCTACCACATCTTTACGCCGCTGTTTCCCAACACCAGCACCAGGGTGATTCTGAAAAAGCCCAAGACGGATTCCAGTATCCGCAAGGTGTGGCTGCCCAAGACGCTGGCCTACACCCTGCGGGAATGGAAGAAAGCCCAGGATGAGCTGCGAGGCTTTCTCGGTGACGAGTATCAGGATTATGACCTGGTAGTGGCGCTGCCCAACGGCCGACCCTGCGAGGACCGCATCATCCTGAAGGAGTTTGAGATGCTGCGGGAGAAGGCAGGGCTGCCCAGGGTAGTCTTTCATTCCCTCCGTCATTCCAGCACCACCTACAAGTTGAAACTCAACCACGGCGACCTAAAGGCTACCCAGGGCGACACGGGCCATGCGGAGATCGACATGATCACCAGCGTGTATGCGCACATCCTGGACGAGGACCGCAAGATCAACGCCCAGAAGTTTGAAAGCGCCTTCTATGCCAAGCCGGATCTTCGGGCAGTCCGTCCGCCGGAGGAGCCGAAGGAACCGGCACCGGCGACGCTCGACCTGGAGGCCCTGGTGGAACAGCTCCGGCAGTCACCGGAACTGGCAAATACCCTGGCTGCGTTGCTCTCGGCGGCACCGGGCGGCAGGTAAGTCCGAAAACTCCAATTAGCAAAGATGGGATTTTTCTTAGCAGGAACGTGGAAATCGTTCGTTTCTTCTTAGCAGGATATACATAGCAGCGCATAAAATTCTCCCGGCCTCAAACGAGCGGCAGGCCGGGAGAAGAAAAATAAAAAACGCTGCAAACCAGCAAAAAATGGCTTGCAGCGGTGCTTTTGGCGTCCCAGACACGACTCGAACGTGCGACCCCGGGCTTAGGAGGCTCGTGCTCTATCCAACTGAGCTACTGGGACATATATCAAAAATATTCAATTTTTCCGCCCAAACGGATTCGAACGAACTGCCGCTTAGGAGGCGGTTGCTCTATCCGACTGAGCTACAGAGACATCTTCGCATGAATCCACGTCTTTTCAGAGAGACACTGGGTTTACTATACTCGTTTTGCCCTCTGCTGTCAAATGTAAAAGAGGGCCCGCCGCTTTTCTCCGGCGAGCCCTCTTTTCCTTACTGAATCACCCGGACACGGATCACATTGGGCAGCGCTTTCACATCCTCGATGATGGATGCGTCCACCTGATTTCCCAGATCCACGATGGTGTAGGCGTAATCACCCCGGGACTTGTTGCTCAGGTTCTCCACATTGACGCCGTCCTTGCTCAAAAGGGTGGTAATATTGGCCAGCATGGCGGGGACATTCCGGTGGATGATGCACATACGCATGACGCCGCTGCGCTCCAGGCTGGCAGCCGGCATATTCACGGAGTTGCGGATATTGCCGTTTTCCAGATAGTCCCGCAGCTCATCCACAGCCATCACGGCACAGTTCTGCTCACTCTCCGGCGTGGAGGCTCCCAGATGGGGCATGGCGATGACATGGGGTGCCTTTACAATCCGGTTATTGGGGAAGTCGGTAATATAGGTGGAGACCCACCCCGTGTCCAGCGCTGCCATCATGGCATCGTCATCCACGATCTCGCCCCGGGCCAGGTTGATGAACCGGACACCCCGCTTCATGGCGGCGATGGCCTTGGCATCGATCATCTTCTCGGTCTTGGCGGTATAGTGGATGTGGATGGTGATGTAATCAGCACGCTTGTAGAGCTCGTTGATGTCCTTCACCACATGGATATGGCGATCCAGACGCAGCGCGGCATCCACAGACAGGAAGGGATCATAGCCGTAAACGTCCATGCCCATGGACAATGCGATGTTGGCCACCAGAGAGCCGATGGCACCCAGGCCAATGACACCCAGGGTCTTTTTATAGAGCTCCGGCCCCACAAAGGCCGCCTTGCCCTTTTCCACCACGGTGGTGACGTCCACGCCGGATTCCACCTGCTTGCGCACCCACTGGATGCCGCCGTCCACATCCCGGGAGCCCATCAGCATGGCGCACAGCACCAGCTCCTTCACTGCGTTGGCATTGGCACCGGGGGTATTGAACACCACGATGCCCGCCTCGGAGCAGCGATCCAGGGGGATGTTATTGACACCGGCACCCGCCCGGGCGATGGCCAGCAGATTCTGGGGAAAGTCGTAGTCCAGCAGCTTGGCAGAGCGAACCACGATGGCATCCTCGTTGGTCTGGGTGTCGGAAACGGTGTACTGCTCGGGGTCAAAGTGATTCAGGCCCACAGGGGAAATCTTGTTGAACGTCTTGATCTGATACATGGCAAATGCCTCCTGGGTGGTTCCAGCGAACCACAATACTTGCGGCGGAACGTGCAGCGCTGGCGCCGCTTCCGTCACAGCAGTTTCATTATAGAGCCGCTCTCTCAACAGCGTCAATCGTCCAGGTGTCGAAAAGGCGCCCGCCCCCAGCTGATTTTTTTGTGGAAAAGGTATTACTTTTTTGCAGCACGGAACAGGCTGTTTCATTCCTATGAAAAAAATCAGAAAAATATCAGGTTTTTTCAAAAAACTCCCGGAAAACAGCTTGCAAAACAGCGGCAGGCGGAATATAATGTAGAATCGTGTGCAAAACTTGATTACTTTGACCCAAGGAAAGGGGTTTTTACTTTGCAGAATGAACATTTGAGAAACGTTGCCATCATCGCCCACGTCGACCACGGCAAGACCACCCTGGTGGACGAAATGCTCAAACAGGGCGGTGTGTACCGGGAAAACCAGGAAGTCGTGGATCGGGTCATGGACTCCGGCGACCTGGAGCGTGAGCGCGGCATCACCATCCTGGCCAAAAACACCGCCATCCAGTACAAGGACGTGAAGATCAACATCGTGGACACCCCGGGCCACGCCGATTTCGGCGGCGAGGTGGAGCGCATCCTGAAGATGGTCAACGGCGTTATCCTGCTGGTGGACGCCGCCGAGGGCCCCATGCCCCAGACCCGCTTCGTCCTCTCCAAGGCTCTGGAGCTGGGCCACCGGGTCATCGTGGTGGTCAACAAGATCGACCGGCCCGACCAGCGCATCCACGAAGTGGTGGACGAGGTGCTGGAGCTGCTGATGGACCTGGACGCCACTCCCGAGCAGCTGGACTCCCCCATGCTCTTCTGCTCCGGCCGCAACGGCACTGCCTCCTACTCCCCCGATGTGGTGAGCACGGACTTGAAGCCCCTTTTCGAGACCATCCTGGAGTATATCCCCGCCCCCGAGGCGGACACCGACCAGCCCTTCCAGATGCTGGTGAGCTCCATCGACTACAACGAGTTTGTGGGCCGGATCGCCATCGGCCGCATCGAGCGGGGCGTTCTCAAGCAGAACCAGGAGATCGCCGTTTGCAACTACCACGACCCCGAGGCCGTACTGCGTAAGGCCAAGGCCACTGCCATCTATGAGTTTGACGGACTGGCCCGCAAGCCCATCCAGGAAGCTACCGCCGGCAATATCATCGCCATGAGCGGTATCCCCGACATCACCATCGGCGACACCATCTGTGCCCCCGACTGTGTGGAGGCTCTGCCCTTTGTGAAGATCTCCGCCCCCACCCTGGAGATGACCTTCTCCGTCAACGACTCTCCCTTTGCCGGCAAGGAAGGCAAGTTCGTCACCTCCCGCCAGCTGCGGGAACGGCTGTACCGGGAGACCCTGCGGGACGTGTCCCTGCGGGTCACCGACACTGACAAGGAAACCGCCTTTAACGTGGCCGGCCGGGGTGAGATGAGCCTCTCCATCCTCATCGAAAC
This sequence comes from Dysosmobacter sp., assembly GCF_052306735.1. NCBI lineage: Bacteria > Bacillati > Bacillota > Clostridia > Eubacteriales > Oscillospiraceae > Dysosmobacter > Dysosmobacter sp. The sequence continues at coordinate 14,606 of NZ_DAWBAJ010000009.1, forward strand.
CATGCGCCGGGAGGGCTATGAGTTCCAGGTCTCCCCTGCCCGTGTGCTCTATAAGGAGATCGACGGCAAGAAGTGCGAGCCCATCGAGCGTCTGGTGGTGGACGTACCCGGTGACTGCGTGGGCAGCGTCATTGAAAAACTGGGTCAGCGCAAAGCGGACATGCTGGAGATGACCCCTGTGGGCGACCGCATGAAAATTGAATTCCTGATCCCCGCCCGGGGCCTGTTCGGCTACCGCAACGAGTTCCTCACCGACACCCGGGGTGAGGGCATCATGGCCTCCGTATTTGACTCCTACGCTCCCTACAAGGGCGATATCCAGCGCCGTGGCAACGGCTCCATGATCTCCTTCGAGACCGGCGAGTCCATCACCTACGGCCTGTACAACGCCCAGGAGCGGGGCACCCTCTTCATCGGCGCCGGCGTCCCCGTCTACGGCGGCATGATCATCGGCGTGAGCCCCCGCAGCGAGGACATGACGGTGAACGTGTGCAAGAAGAAGCAGCTGACCAACACCCGTGCCTCCGGCTCCGACGATGCCCTGCGGCTCACTCCCCCCAAGCAGATGAGCCTGGAGCAGTGCCTGGAATTCCTGGCGGACGACGAGCTGCTGGAGGTCACTCCCAAGAGCCTGCGGATGCGCAAGGCCATTCTGGACCACGAAAAGCGTATGAAAGCCCTTCACAGCAAAAAATAATCATTTCCTTCCGTCCGGCCATATTGGCCGGACGGTTCTTTTTTACCATCTTCTTTGTCTGCGGGGAACTTTTTCCACCATCTGTGCGTCTATCTCAGCAAAGGCCGCGGAATCCTGTTGGTTCCGCGGCAGAAAGGAAGGACTGCAATGAAAAAGAAGATGTTCAGGCTACTCTCTTTGGTGCTGTGTGCCACCCTGTTGTGTATCCCCGCTATGGCGGCGGAAGCAACTGCCCCGCATCTGACTCCCACCGCCGGCCCTATCCGGGTCTGGGGCACCCTTACCCAACTCTCTGACGGCGGTCTGCTGGTCCGCAATTCCAACCAGGACGATTCTCTCAACGAAGTCATTCTTCACGGCGAGAGCATCCTCTGTCTGGATGCCGTTACCGGTGAACCCATGTCCACGGACGACTTGAAAGACGGTGAGACCATTTACGCATGGGTAGGACCGGTGATGACCATGAGTCTTCCTCCTCAAGCCACTGCCATTTTGATCGTAGCCAATATTCCCGCAGATTTCAGCGCACCGCAATACCACGAGATCCGCGCCGTTACGCCCCAGGCCATGATCGCCATCTATCCTCCTCCGGCTCTGACCTGGACAGAGGTGACCACCACAGATGATAAAATTCTGAAAATCACCGATGCGGCCCAGCTGGAGCGCTACGGTTCCGACGATCCCGTCCGGCTGGAAGATCTGGTTCCCGGCACCCGGATCCTGACTTGGACCGGCACGGACGGTGACATCTCCAAAGTTCTTGTATTTCCTTACACGTACAGCAGCTACATCACCTGCGGGGAAGACGGTCTTCTGACGGTAGGCACGCAGGTACTCTCTGAGAAAGCCAGGCTGGTGGGTGATGAAACCATGCTGCCGCTGCGGGCTGTGGCCGAATCCGTGGGAATGACGGTATACTGGGATGCAAAGACCGGGGCCAATGTGGCCCGCTCCGATGGCAGCATCGTATGTTCCGTAGACCCCGGTACAGGGTCCGTTTGCTGCGGTGACGGCAGTACCATTTCCGCTGCCAGTACGCTGGAAGACGGCACCACCTATTTGTCGGCCGGTACCCTGATCCAGCTTCTGAACCTGTATGTGGCAGGCTGATGGCCTTCGAGGGCCGCGTCTTGGATAAGACGCGGCCCCTTTCCGTTCTGCCCCCATAAAAGAATTTCATTTTTCCGTTGTCCGCATGCGCCTGATGTGCTATACTGTTGTGCATGGATTTCTGGATGATCGCCCGGCAAGAGTTGCCGCATGACCTGCTGGATATCTTTTCAGCACTGGGGGATTTGCAGTACCAATATGACTGGGTCATTACTGACCATGATCTTTGGTATGCAGAAAGCTGCCCGGAGGAAGTGCGCAGGCGCTGGCAGTGGACAGGATTACTGATGGACGGTATAGAGCTGACCGCCCATCTGTCTGCGGGCCACGTACACTTTATCCTGGGTGGCGTCCTCTCCGCAGTGCCAAAAGGCACGCAGCCCTGTGAGGTTTGGAATTATGAGCCCTACTGGGAGATTGAAAAGTTCGGTGCGCCGGAGTATTGCTTCCAGACGCCATTAACACAGCTGGAGCTGATTTGCTATGATGGGTACGCTTGGGTTTTGATCTGCAAGCCCGCCTTTTCAAAGTGGGTAAAAAAGGCCCTCCCCATGGCAAAAACACCTGATGAATTTTACCCGCAGCATTAAAGCAAAAAAACAGCGGCACGGGTTCCCCGCCGCTCATATGCGCCTGTGATGGAATTGGTAGACATGCGAGATTTAGGTTCTCGTGCTTTTAGCGTGTGGGTTCGAGTCCCTTCAGGCGCACCATGTCGGAGCAAGCGTCATATCGCTTGCTCCCGTTTTCTGTCAAAGCCCCGCGATTCTTGATACATTTTGTATAACATCACGCATAATATCCTAATCGTATACCATCCCCCTCTCTTTTGCCCCAACGCATGCCTGTCATTTTCTCGGCGGATTTGGGATTTCCTCCGTCAAAACTTCATACGATGCACTATCAAGACAAGGAGGGATCCCTTATGAACATCATCCTGCGAAAGCGGCCCGCCGCCGCTATGGCCGCAGGCATCCTGGCAGTGTGCATGGCCGCCTATGTGATCCTGTGGCCCGCCACCGCCGGGGCCTATGCCACTGACCGCCAGCTGCCCATCTACAGCGTGGAGCGGGATCAGAAGGTCTGCTCCGTCAGCTTTGACGCCGCCTGGGGCAATGAGGACACCCAGCAGCTTATCGACATTCTGGGCAAGTACAACATCAAGGCCACCTTCTTTGTGGTGGGAGACTGGGTCACCAAATACCCGGAGTCTGTCAAGGCTCTCCATGACGCCGGGCACGAGGTCATGAGTCACTCCGACACTCACGCCCACTACAACTCCCTCTCCACAGAGGAGATCACTGCCGACCTCCAGGCCTCCAGCGACAAGATCAAAGCTGTGACCGGCGTGGCCCCCACCCTGATCCGGTGCCCTTACGGGGAGTATGACGACCATGTGATCCGGGCCATCCGGGACTTCGGCATGGAGCCCATCCAGTGGGACGTGGACTCTCTGGACTGGAAGGAGATCTCCGCCTCCGAAATCACCCAGCGGGTCACCTCCAAAGTACAGCCCGGGTCCATCATCCTCTTCCACAACGCCGCCCTCCACACCCCGGAGGCCCTGCCGGGCATCCTGGAATACCTCATCGGCCAGGGCTACACGGTGGTCCCCATCTCGGAGCTCATCTGGCAGGGAACCTACAACACCGACTACACCATCGACCACACCGGGCGGCAATTTCCAGCGGAATCCAATTCACAAAATTGAGGGTTGCCAAGGATAAAAAAATATGATATTCTCGGGGCGGTTGGGGAAACCCGCCGTATCTTTTACAGAAAAGGAGGAAAACCAAGTGGACGTATGCGGACGAAGTACGAAAACGGGCAGTGATATTCCGTTATGGATCTCTCAGGCGCTGCTTCCCTGGTTTTCCTCATAAACCGGGACGCCGTCAGACGTTCCATGCATGAATATCGCCGCACGGGGCTGCCGGGAAACCGGCAGCTCTGGGCGGTTTTGTCTGTTTTGTGACTTCCTCGCTGGATTCTCAACCGTTTGAACAGAGGAGGAATGCAACATGAAGCAGAATTTTGAACTGCTGGAGCAGCTGCTCCAGCGCCGGGATTTCCACGCTCTGCGGGCAGCACTGACAGAGGAAAACCCCGTGGACATCGCACTGTTTCTGGAGACGCTGACCCAGGAGCAGGCAGTACTGGCCTTCCGTACCCTGTCCAAGGAGCTGGCAGCGGAGGTGTTCTCCAATCTCTCCCCCGAGCAGCAGCAAGGCGTGCTGGAGTCCATCACCGACCAGGAGCTCTCCGCCATTGTGGAAGAGCTGTATGTAGACGACGCAGTGGACATGCTGGAGGAGCTCCCGGCCAACGTGGTCAAGCGGGTGCTCCAGATCGCCCGTCCGGAGACCCGCAAACTCATCAACCAATTTTTGAACTACCCGGAAAACTCCGTGGGCAGCATCATGACTGCTGAGTTTACCGACCTCAAGCAGACTATGTCGGTAGCGGAGGCCATCCGTCATATCCGGGAGACCGGCGCCGACGCCGAGAGCATCTACACCTGCTATGTGACGGACGCCTCCCGGAAGCTGGAGGGCGTCATCACCATCCGGGAGCTGCTGCTGGCCAAGGATTCCGACAAGGTCTCCGACCTGATGGAGACGGATCTCATCACCGCTGAGACCGGAGAGGATCGGGAAGAGGCGGTGGCCCGGCTGATGAAGTACGACTTTCTCTCGTTGCCCGTGGTGGACAAGGAGGGCCGCCTGGTGGGCATCGTCACCGTGGATGACAGCATGGACGTGCTGGAAGAGGAAGCCACCGAGGACTTTGAAAAGATGGCCGCCATGGCCCCCTCGGAAAAACCCTATCTGAAAACCGGCGTTTTCACCCTGGCCCGGCACCGGATCGTGTGGCTGCTGGTACTGATGATCTCCGGCATGATCACCGGCGGCATCCTGGGCCAGTATGAAGCCGCCTTTGCCGCCATGCCCCTGCTGGTGACCTTCATCCCCATGCTGACGGACACCGGCGGAAACGCCGGCAGCCAATCCAGCACCCTGGTGATCCGGGGCATGGCCGTAGGCGAGATCGAATTGAAGGACCTCTTCCGGGTGTTCTGGAAGGAGCTGCGGGTGAGCCTGGTGGTGGGCGTGGTGCTCAGCGCCGTGAACTTTGTGCGCCTCATCATCACCTACCCCGGCAACGAGGCCGTGGCCTTCACGGTGGCCCTGGCGCTGCTGGTGACGGTATTGCTGGCTAAGACCATCGGCGGCGTGTTGCCCATGGCCGCCAAAATGGTTCACGCGGATCCGGCCATTATGGCCGCTCCCCTTATCACCACCATTGTGGACGCCATCTCTCTAGTGGTGTACTTCAAGATCGCCTGCGTGCTGCTGCCTATCTGAGGGACGTGACCTTGTCACAGACAGCGGCCGCCGGCCCTGATATCCTGCAGAAAAAGGAAAGGAGCCGTAACCCCTCCATGGAATACCTCATCACCTTTCTGGAAGGGCTCATCACCTTCATCTCTCCGTGCCTTTTGCCCATGCTGCCCATCTACCTCTCCTATCTGATGGGGGGCGCCGCCGGGGGCAGCAAGCTCTCCGCTTTCAAAAATGCCCTGGGCTTCGTACTGGGCTTCACCGTTACCTTTGTGGCCCTGGGGGCCTTTGCCGGCAGCGTGGGTTCCCTGCTCCAGCACCATCAAACCGCCGTCAACATCGTCAGCGGCCTCATCGTGGTGCTCTTCGGATTGCATTTCCTGGGTCTTTTCCAGCTGAAACTATTCCGGGGGCTGGGCTCCGGCGCCTCCGTGGCCCGGGGGGATTTCCTCTCCTCCATGCTCTTCGGCCTGGTGTTCTCTGTGGGCTGGACACCCTGCGTGGGAGCCTTTCTGGGCTCGGCGCTAATGCTGGCTTCCCAGCAGGGCTCCGCCCTCAAAGGCGTCACACTGCTGCTGGCCTACTCACTGGGACTGGGCGTGCCCTTTTTGCTCAGCGCCCTGCTGCTGGATCAGCTGAAGTCCGCCTTTGACTGGATCAAGCGGCACTACCGCCCCATTCAGTTCTTCTCCGGCGGGCTGCTGATCGTGGTGGGCATCGCCATGATGACCGGGCTCATGGGCCGGCTGTTGTCGGTCCTGGCCATCTAAAGGAGGAACTCCATGAATGCCAAGAAACGATCCCTGCTTTTGATCCTGGCCCTGGTGGTAATTCTGGGGGCTGCCACCATCGCCTACCGGACGCTGGGGTCCGGGAGCGGTGAACAGGTGGCCCAGGAATCCGGCGGTGAGGAGGATGCAGCCCCGGTAGCTGCCCCGGACTTTACCGTCTACGACGCCGACGGCAATGAGATAACCCTCTCTTCCCTTCTGGGAAAGCCCGCCGTGCTGAACTTCTGGGCCAGTACCTGTCCCCCCTGCCGGGCGGAAATGCCCCACTTTCAGGCCGCCTACGAGGAACTGGGGGAAGACGTCGCCTTCATTATGATCGACGGCGTGGGCAGCATGAACGGCGAGACCCAGGAGGCGGGCGAGACCTACATCCAGGAGGAGGGGTACACCTTCCCGGTATACTTTGACACGGAGCAAAACGCCGTTTACACCTATGGGATCTCCGCCTTTCCCACCACCTACTTCATCGACGCCGATGGCAACCTGGTAGCCCGGGGCATGGGGCAGCTGTCGGAGGAGGCATTGGATCAGGGCCTTGCCATGATCCTGCCGGAAGCGTGAGAATGCGTCAAAACCCCGGCGGCGCAGTGCTTTCCCTCTTGACAAGCGGGCCGCCGTGCTTTACTATGGAATGGTAAATACACTGGTTTGCGCCATCCGCAAACGACGAGATTGGAGATCTGTATTATGGATAGAATCAAGACCATCGAGACCCGTGACCTGTGCAAGAGCGTGGAGAACGGCGGCTGCGGCGAGTGCCAGACTTCCTGCCAGTCTGCCTGCAAGACCAGCTGCGGCGTTGCCAACCAGCCCTGCGAGAACCAGAACCACTAATCACTCCGCATGACAAAAGTGCCGCCTTATCAACGAGGCGGCACTTTTTTGCTGAACATTCCCTCTCCCGATGGGGAGCGATACATATTTTATAAGACGCGCCTGCGGGCGCCCGGAGGTTATCTATGCACCATCAATACAAGCTGGACGGCTACAACATCGTCCTGGATACCTGCAGCGGCTCCGTCCACCTGGTGGACGACGTGGCCTATGACATCATCGCCATGTTCCAAGACCACACCCCGGATGAGATCACTGCCGCCATCCTCAAGGCCTATCCGGATCGGCCGGACGTTACCGAGACTGATGTGCGGGAGTGCATCGACGCGGTGGAATCCCTGAAGGCCGCCCACAAGCTCTTCACTCCCGACACCTACGAGCCCATGGCAGCCGACTACAAAAACCACTCCAACGTCATCAAGGCCCTGTGCCTCCACGTGGCCCACACCTGCAACCTAAGCTGCAGTTACTGCTTTGCAAGCCAGGGCAAATACCAGGGGGAGCGGGCCCTCATGTCCTTTGAGGTAGGCAAGCAGGCCCTGGACTTCCTGGTGGCCCACTCCGGTGACCGGCGGAATCTGGAGGTGGATTTCTTCGGCGGTGAGCCCCTGATGAACTGGCAGGTAGTGAAGGATCTGGTGGCCTATGCCCGGTCCCTGGAGCCTATCCACCACAAGAACTTCCGCTTTACCCTCACCACCAACGGCGTGCTGCTGGACGACGAGGTCATCGACTTCTGCAACCGGGAGATGCACAACGTGGTCCTCTCCCTGGACGGGCGCAAGGAGGTCCACGACCGCTTCCGCAAGGACTACGCCGGCAAGGGCAGCTACGACACCATTGTCCCCAAGTTCCAGCGGTTTGTGGAAAAGCGGGGGGACAAGAGCTACTACATGCGGGGCACCTACACCCACTACAACACCGACTTCACCAACGACATCTTCCACATGGCAGACCTGGGCTTCACGGAGCTGAGCATGGAGCCGGTGGTGTGCTCCCCCGACGACCCCTGCGCCCTGACCAAAGAAGATCTGCCGGTGCTCTTTGAGCAGTACGAGATCCTGGCCCGGGACATGCTCCGCCGCCACCGGGAGGGCAAGCCCATCACCTTCTACCACTACATTCTGGACCTCAAGCACGGTCCCTGTATCTACAAGCGCATTTCCGGCTGCGGCAGCGGCACGGAGTACATGGCTGTCACCCCCTGGGGCGAGCTCTTCCCCTGCCACCAGTTTGTGGGCGATCCCAAGTACTCCCTGGGCAACATCTGGGAGGGCGTGAAGAACACCGCCGTCCAGGATCAGTTCCGCTCCTGCAACGCTTACGCCCGGCCCGAGTGTAAGGACTGCTGGGCCAAGCTCTACTGCTCCGGCGGCTGCGCCGCCAACAGCTACCATGCCACCGGCTCCATCCTGGGCGTGTATGAGTACGGCTGTGAGCTCTTTAAAAAGCGCATCGAGTGCGCCATCATGCTCCAGGCTGCCCTGAGCCAGGATCAGGAGCAATGACCACTCCCATCTGTGACTTTGTCCGGCGGTACGCCCAGAGCGGCACCGCCCGGCTCCACATGCCCGGCCACAAGGGCACGGGCCCCCTGGGCTGTGAAGCCCTGGACATTACGGAGATTTCCGGGGCCGATGATCTGGCAGCCCCCGAGGGCATCATCGAAGAGAGTGAGGCCAATGCCTCCGCTCTCTTCGGCTCTCGCCGCACCCTGTACTCTGCCGGGGGCAGCTCCCAGTGTGTGAAGGCCATGGTGCACCTGGCCCTGCTCCACCGCCCGGCGGGGACGGAGCCGGTGATCCTGGCGGGGCGCAACGCCCACAAGGCCTTTCTCCACGCCTGCGCCCTGCTGGACGTGACGCCCCAGTGGCTGTATCCGGATGCAGAGAGCAGCCTGTGCGCCTGCCCCATCACGGCGGAGGGGCTGGAAACCGCCCTCTCCACCGCAGAGCGCCGCCCCATGGCGGTGTACCTTACCTCCCCGGACTATCTGGGGGGGATGCTGGACATCGCCGCCCTCTCGGCGGTGTGCCGGGCCCATGGGGTCCCCCTGCTGGTGGACAACGCCCACGGGGCCTATCTGAAATTTCTCCCCCATCCGGCACACCCTCTGGATCTGGGGGCAGCCTTGTGCTGCGACTCCGCCCACAAGACGCTGCCGGTGCTCACCGGCGGGGCATATCTGCACATCGGCAAAGACGCCCTCGCTCCCTACGAGGCGGACGCCCGCGAGTGCCTGGCTCTCTTCGGCTCCTCCAGCCCCTCCTACCTGATCTTGCAGTCCCTGGATTATTGCAACGCCCGCCTGGCCGGAGACTTCCCCGCCCGTCTGGCAGAGATGTGCCGCAAGGTGGAGGCCCTCAAAACCCACCTGCGAGAGCAGGGCATCCCCCTGCGGGGAACGGAGCCCATGAAGATCGTGGTGGACGCGGCCGCCGGGGGCCTGGACGGCCGGGAGCTGGCGGAAATCCTGCGTCGCCACGGCGTGGAGCCGGAGTACGCAGACCCGGACGCCCTGGTGCTGATGCCCGCTGTCGACACACCCGAGGCAGACCTTGTCCGGGTGGAGGAGGCTCTCTCTTCCGTTGTCCTTGGTACCCCCCGTCTCCCTCTGGCCCTGCCCCACGCCGGGCGGCAGGTTCTCACGCCCCGTCAGGCCATGCTCTCCCCCCGGGAGCACGTGGCGGCAGAGGCGGCCGCGGGGCGGGTGTGCGCCGGGGCCGCCGTGTCCTGTCCTCCTGCCATCCCCATTGCGGTAATGGGGGAGGAGATCACCCGGTCGGGCGCGGATCTCATGGCCCGTCTGGGCATTACACAAGTGCCGGTTGTGCGGAAAGCGCAATCGTTTTTTCGTCAAACTTTCCCATAAATCTTGACAGTTTTGTTTGCGGGCGGTATCATTCTTTCAATACGGCCACTTCCCCCTCGGCCGGACTACCCATGGATTCAGGGAGGACTTTCTATATGGATAAACAGGTGAAACGGATCGGCGTCCTCACCAGCGGCGGCGACGCCCCCGGCATGAACGCCGCAGTGCGGGCTGTGGTACGGACGGCCGTGGGCCGCGGTATCGACTGCGTGGGCATCCGCCGGGGCTGGAACGGCCTCATCAACAGCGACTTTTTCCCCATGGACGCCTCCAGCGTCAGCCACATCATCGACAAGGGCGGCACCATGCTCTATACCGCCCGCAGCATGGAGTTCATGGAGCCTGCCGGCCGGGCCAAGGCCCTGGCCACCTGCAAGCTGCTGGGTCTGGACGGCATCGTGGCCATCGGCGGCGACGGTACCTTCCGGGGCGCCCTGGCCCTGAGCCGCCAAGCGGCGGAGGCTGGAGAACATCTGCAAGTGGTGGGCATCCCCGCCACCATCGACAACGACATCGGCTGCTCCCACTACACCATCGGTTTTGACACCGCCTGCAACACCGCCATCGAGTGCATCGACAAGCTGCGGGACACCATGCAGTCCCACGAGCGCTGCTCCGTGGTGGAGGTCATGGGCCGCCATGCCGGATATCTGGCGCTGTACGTGGGCATTGCCGTGGGCGCCACCGCCGTGCTGATCCCCGAGCGGCCGGTGGATTTTGAAGAGGACATCGTGGAAAAGATCCGCCGGGCCCGCCTCTCCGGCTCCACCCACTACATGGTAGTGGTGGCGGAAGGCGCCGGCAGCGCCGTGGAGATCGGCAAGCGCATTCACGATGCCGTGGGCATCGATCCCCGTGTGACGGTGCTGGGCCACATCCAGCGGGGCGGCTCCCCCTCCGCCCGGGACCGGGAGACTGCCAGCCGAATGGGCTATGAGGCTGTGAAGGTCCTCAGCGAGGGCAAGGGCAACCGGGTCATCGCCACCCAGGACGGCCGCATTGTGGATCTGGATATGGAAGAGGCCCTGCAGATGACCAAAACCCTGGAGATGGAGCGCTACCAGGTGCTGGAGGCTCTGACCAACAGCCGCCGTCCCGCGGAGCTGTAACCTTACATCACATAAAAATCCCGCCTGTTTCTGCAACAGGCGGGATTTTTTCTTTGTATCAGCCGGCAATCTTCTCCCGGATCAGCCGCCCCATCTCCCGGCAGCCTACCAGCTTGCCGCCGCCCAGGAGGATGTCGCCGCAGCGCCAGCCCTCCTTCAGCACGGCGTCCACGGCCGCCTCCACGGCGTCGGCCTCAGCAGCCATATCGAAGCTGTAGCGCAGCATCATGGCGGCGGAGAGGATGGTGCCGATGGGGTTGGCCTTGTCCTGCCCGGCAATATCCGGGGCGGAGCCGTGGATGGGCTCGTAAAGTCCCCGGGTTCCCTCTCCCATGCTGGAGGAGGGGATCATACCGATGGAACCGGTGATCTGACTTGCCTCGTCGGAGAGGATGTCGCCGAAGAGGTTCTCCGTCACCAGCACGTCGAACTGGCTGGGGTCCCGGACGATCTGCATGGCGGCGTTATCCACATACATGTGGAGAAGTTCCACGTCGGGATACTCCGCCGCCACCTCCGTCACCACCCGGCGCCACAGCCGGGAGGTATCCAGCACGTTGGCCTTGTCCACGGAGGTCACCCGGTGGCGGCGCTTGCGGGCCATCTGGAAAGCCACATGGGCCACCCGGCGGATCTCATGCTCCGTATAGGACATGATGTCGGTGGCCTTGTCCTCCCCGTCCACCTGAGCGGTGGCGTGCTCTCCAAAGTATACGCCGCCGATGAGCTCCCGCACCACCACGAAGTCGATGCCCCGGGCGGCGATGTCCGGACGCAAGGGGCAGGCAGCAGCGAGGTCCTGGAACATCCGGGCGGGCCGGACGTTGGTATAGAGCCCCATAGCGCCCCGGAGCTTCAGAAGGCCCCGCTCCGGGCGGTTTGCGGAGGGCTGGGCATCCCACTTGGGACCGCCCACCGCGCCCAGCAGCACGCTGTCGGAGGCCAGGCAGGTCTCCAGGCTACTTTCCGGCAGGGGCACGCCGAAGGCGTCGATGGCACAGCCGCCCATGGGGGCTTCCCGGTAGGTAAAGGTGTGGCCGAATTTCTTGGCCACGGCGTCCAGGACGCCGATGGCTTCACCCACGATCTCCGGGCCGATGCCGTCGCCCCGGATCACGGCAATGGTCTTGTTCATTTTACCGCCTCCCGTGCTTTCAAAGATGCCATCAATCCCCCCTGGGCGATCATGTCCTTGATGAAGGGCGGGAAGGGCTCTGCCTGATAGGTCTCTCCCTTGGTGTGGTTGGTGATGACGCCGGTGTCAAAGTCCACGGACACCTCGTCGCCCTCTGCGATGCCATCGCTGGCGGCGGGGCACTCCAAAATGGCCAGACCGATGTTGATGGCGTTGCGGTAGAAGATCCGGGCGAAGGTCTTGGCGATGACGCAGGAGACGCCGCTGGCCTTGATGGCGATGGGGGCATGCTCCCGGGAGGAGCCGCAGCCGAAGTTCCAGCCCGCCACGATCAGATCACCGGGGCGGCATTTTTTTGCAAAGTCCTTGTCGATATCCTCCATGCAGTGGGCCGCCAGTTCCTTGGGATTTTGGGTCGCCAGGTACCGGGCGGGGATGATGACGTCCGTGTCCACGTGGTCGCCGTAGCGGTGGACGATTCCATGTGCGTTCATTTTGTGCAGACCTCCTCGGGATGGCAGATATGGCCCGCCACGCCGGAGGCGGCGGCCACGGCCGGAGATGCCAGGTAGACTTCACTGTCCACATGGCCCATGCGGCCCACAAAGTTGCGGTTGGTGGTGGAGACACAGCGCTCCCCGGCGGCAAGGCAGCCCATGTGGCCGCCCAGGCAGGGACCGCAGGTGGGCGTGGAGACGATGCACCCGGCATCCAGGAAGATATCGGCGTAGCCCCGCTTCATGCACTCCCGGTACACCGTCTGGGTGGCGGGGATCACGATGCCCCGGACCCCCGGCGCCAGGTGGCGGCCCCGGAGGACCTCCGCTGCGGCAGCCATGTCAGGCAGCTGGCCGTTGGTGCAGGAGCCGATGACGATCTGGTCGATGGCGATGTCGTGCCCCTCCCGGGCGCTGTGGGCATTTTCCGGCAGGTGGGGATAGGCCACGGTGCAGTCCACCTCCGAGAGGTCGATCTCCACGGTGCGGGAATATTCCGCGTCGGGGTCCGCCTCAAAGGCGGTCCAGGGACGGTCCACCCGGCCCTCTACGTAGGCCCAGGTCACGTCGTCCACCGGGAAGATACCGTTCTTGGCACCGGCCTCGATGGCCATGTTGCAGATGGTGAGCCGGTCGTAGATGGTCAGCTCCGCCACGCCGGGGCCCGTAAACTCCAGGGACTGGTACAGCGCGCCGTCCACGCCGATCCTGCCGATGAGGGTGAGGATCACGTCCTTGCCGGAGACGTAGGGACGCAGCTTCCCGGTGAGCACCACCCGGATGGCGGCAGGCACCTTGAACCAGGTCTCCCCTGCCGCCATGGCGGCGCCCATATCCGTGGAACCCACGCCGGTGGAGAAGGCGCCCAGGGCTCCGTAGGTGCAGGTGTGGGAGTCGGCACCGATGACCGCCTCGCCGGGGGCTACCAGGCCCTGTTCCGGCAGCAGCGCGTGCTCGATGCCCATGGTGCCCACATCGTACCAGTGGTCGATGTCGAATTTCCGGGCGAAGGTGCGGCACTGCTTGCACTGGGTGGCGGCCTTGATGTCCTTGTTGGGGGTGAAATGGTCCATCACCAGGGCAATGCGGCTCTTGTCAAAAACCTTGTCGAAGCCTGCCGCCTCAAACTCGTTGATGGCTACCGGGGTGGTGATGTCGTTGCCCAGCACCAGATCCAGTTTGGCCTTGATCAGCTGGCCGGGGCGGACGGAATCCAGGCCCGCGTGACGGGCCAGGATCTTTTGTGTCATTGTCATTCCCATGTTCTTCTTGCTCCTTTGTTTACGCGGTGGCTTCCATCATCTTGTTGATGCCGTTGACATAGGCACGGATGGAGGACTCAATGATATCGGTGGAGAGGCCGGTGCCGGTGAAGGTATCGCCGCTGGGAGACTCCAGCTTCACCACGGCCTCGCCGATGGCGTCCTCGCCGTCGGTGACGGCGTTGAGGCTGAAGCTCTCCAGCCGGATGTCCATACCCAGCATCCGGTTAATGGCTTTGAAGGAGGCGTCCAGCGGGCCGGAGCCAATAGCCACCTCTTCCAGCTCCTCCCCGTCCCGGCGCAGCCGTACGCAGGAGGTGTTGGGCACGCCGTCGCCGGCGTTGACCACATGGCTGACCAACTGGCATGCGGTGTTGGCGGCGTTGCGGCGGTGGAGCACCAGGGCCTCGATATCCGCCGCGGTGATGTTCTTCTTCTTGTCTGCCAGGTCTTTGAAACGGGTGAAGACCTGATCCAGCTCCTCATCCGTGAGCTCATAGCCCATGGAGATGAGCTTCTCCCGCAATGCGTGCTTGCCGGAGTGCTTGCCCAGGACCATGGTGTTGCGGGGAATGCCCACATCGGCGGAGTTCATGATCTCGTAGGTCTGGGCGTTGGCGATGACACCGTGCTGGTGGATGCCGGACTCATGGGCAAAGGCATTGGCACCCACGATGGCCTTGCTGGGCGGGATGGGCACGCCGGTGATGTTGCTCAGGAGTTTGCTGGAGCGGTAGATCTGGCGGGTATTGATGCCCGTCTCCGCCTGATAGAAGTCCTTACGGGTGTGGATGGCCATGACCACCTCTTCCAGACTGGCGTTGCCCGCCCGCTCGCCGATGCCGTTGACAGTGCACTCCACCTGGGTGGCGCCCGCCTGGATGCAGGCCAGGGTGTTGGCCACGGCCATGCCCAGATCGTCGTGGCAGTGGACGGAGATGTCGGTATTCTCCACGCCCACCACGTGCTCTTTCAGGTAGCGGATCAGTTCGCCCATCTCCTGGGGCGTGGAATAGCCCACGGTGTCTGGGACGTTGAGGGTGGTGGCGCCGGCGGCCACGGCGTTGGAATAGCACTGGGCCAGGAAAGCCGGCTCGGAACGGGAGGCATCCTCGGCGGAGAACTCGATGTCCTGGCAGAAGGACTTGGCGTAGGACACCATCTCCGTGATGCTCTGGAGGACCTGCTCCCGGGTCATCTTCAGCTTATACTCCATGTGGATGTCGCTGGTGGCGATGAACACGTGGATCCGGGGGTGCCGGGCATCCTTCACAGCGTTCCAGGCGGCGTCGATGTCCCCCTTGGTGCAGCGGGCCAGGCTTGCCACGGTGCACTCCTTGGCAACAGCGGCGATGGCCTGCACGCTCTTAAAGTCCATGGGAGAGGCGATGGCAAAGCCCGCCTCAATGACGTCCACGCCCAGGGCTTCCAGCTGTTTGGCCATTTCGATCTTTTCAGAGAGGTTCATGCTGCAGCCAGGAGACTGCTCGCCGTCCCGGAGAGTCGTGTCAAAAATCTTTATGCGCTTCATAACTGTATCCTCCTGCGTTTCATCAAAACCGGTGACCGGTCTGGTTATTGGGGCAACAAAAAAGCCTTCGTCTCTTTTGTAAAAGAGACGAAAGCCTGAACTTCCGCGGTACCACTCTCATTGACAGATTATCTGCCCGCTTTCGGCATCAGCACAGTAAGGCTGTGCGAATCCCGCCTCTTTGGTAACGGTGAGGAAACCCGTTTTCACCTAACCCCCGAAAGAGGGCTCAGCAAAAATACTCAAGGGCCAGTGACATCCCTCCGCTGTGCATTGCCTCGCAGCAACCGGCAACTCTCTGAAGCGTCCCGGGGGGATTTTCTCCCTGTCATCGTATCTCGGTTATTCTGTTGCTGAAATCTAAAATACAGGACCGGGGACGATTTGTCAAGGGAAAATTTTGACGGGCAGACATCCTTCCCCTCTCCCGCCGGAAGAAAAAACAGGGCCGCGCTCCTAAAGAACGCGGCCCTGCTGAGGCATGTCTTACACGTAGTTGCACACGCGGGCAATGGCCATCTCGGTGAAGCCCAGGGACTCCGCCTTGGTCTGCTTGCCGCTGGCAGTCTCCACCACCATCTTCAAAAGATCGTCGCCCAGCTCTTCCAGCGTCTTCTCGCCGTAGATCAGGGGAGAGGCATCCAGATCGATGTTGTCCTCCATCTTGGCGAAGGTCAGCTTGTTGCCGGTGATCTTGATGACAGGGGCGATGGGGTTGCCGGTGGGCGTACCCCGTCCGCTGGAGAACACCACCACCTGGGCGCCGCCGGCCACCATGGCCGCCACGGAGGAGGGGTCGTTGCCCGGGGTGTCCATGATGACCAGACCCTGCTTGGGCTCTACCTGCTTGGCGTAGTCATACACGGCATTGACAGGGCTGTGACCGCCCTTGTGGATGCAGCCCAGGGACTTCTCCTCCAGGGTGGTGATGCCGCCGGCCTTGTTGCCGGGAGAGGGGTTGCCCTCCCGAACTTCCTCACCTACCAGCTGCAGGGCCTTCTCGTAGCGGTGCACGATCTCAAAGATACGGTCGTGAACCTCGGGCGTGGCAGCCCGGCGGGCCAGGATATGCTCTGCGCCGATGAACTCCGTGGTCTCGGAGAGGATGGAGGTGCCGCCGGCAGCCACAACGAGATCACTCATCTGGCCGATGACGGGGTTGGCAGCCAGGCCGCTGGTGGGATCGGAGCCGCCGCACTCGGTGCCCACGATCAGCTCGGAGATGGGGAACTCCTCCTTCTGGAGCAAAGAGGCCTCCGCCACCATCTCCTTGGCATAGCGCACAGCCAGGTCCACTGCCTTCAACGTGCCGCCGGCCTCCTGGATGATGACCTGCTTGATGGGCTTGTTGGTACGCTCCTGGATGGCCTTCACCACCAGATCCATCTGGCAGTTCTCACAGCCCAGGGACACCACCACAGTGCCGTAGATGTTGGGGTTGGCGGCGTAGCCGGCCATGACGTCCATGGTCAGCTGCTGGTCGGAAGCCACCTGGGAGCAGCCCTGCTGGTTGTTGAAGGTGACGCTGCCCACCACCTGCTGGGCAATGATGCGGGTGGTGTCGGAAGCGCAGACGCTGGCAGGCAGGATCAAAACCTTGTTGCGCACGCCGACCCGTCCGTCGGGACGCTTATAGCCGAAAAAAGTCATGTTTCTTCCTCCCTCTTACTCTTTTGCTTCCAGATTCTCCCGGTGGCCCTCCACGTTGTGGACGTGGACATGCTCACCGGCCTTGATGTCACAGGCAGCCACACCGATGTGCTCGCCGTACTTGACCACCGGCTCGCCCTTGGCGATATCCCGGGTGGCCAGCTTGTGGTAGATGGTGATATCCTCCAGCGCCGTTACAGACGCCTCCTTGCCGCCGGCAACCCACACGGCAGCCGTACCCTTGGCAATGGGTTCAATGGCCACAGCCACATTGTCCTTGGGATCAATGATCATTGCATTGCGCATTGTTTCTATCTCCTTTTCGCTGCAAAATCTGCGTAAAGTCCGGAGTTACAGGGGGATGACCAGGGCACCGATCAGGGCCAGGATGAAGATGCACACGGAGGAGATGAAGGAGCCCAGCGTGTAGGTCTTCAGGCCGCCGGTAACGGTGAGGCCGGACATGTTGGTGGCCACCCAGAAGCCGGAGTCGTTGACGTGGCCGATGGAGTTGCCGCCGGAGAGGCAGGCCAGGGCGATCCACACGGGATGGCAGCCGATGGCGGGGGCAATGGTGGCCATGATGCCCATGGAGGTCATGCCGGCCACGGTGCCGGAGCCCTGGGCCACACGGAAAATCAGGCCGATGCCGTAGGCCAGGAACATGGCGGGAACCACGGAGGTGGTGTCGGTGCCCAGCAGGCCCACGATGGCATCACCGATGCCGGTGGCGGTAATGACGGAGGCGAAAGAACCGCCTGCGCCGGTGATCAGCAGCACCACGCCGGCGCTCTTGAGGGCCTCGCCGGCGGACTCCTCCAGGTGGTCACGGCCGATGTAAGGCAGGCTCACCAGGTAGGCGCCCAGGGTGCCCAGCAGCATGGCGATGAGCTTGTCGCCCAGGAAGTCGCAGATGACGGGAGCTTCCTCAAACAGGGCGCCGCCCAGGGTGCCGAAGAGGATGCAGACAACGGGGATGATGATGGGCAGCAGAGCCATGAACATGGAGGGCTTGGGCTTGCCGTTGTCCTGGGCGTCACGGGCAGAGAGCAGCTCGCTGGTGACGTTGGAGCTGTGGTTGACGTCCTTTTCCTCGTTCCAGATGCCGCGGTCATGGATCTTGATGAACAGGAAGTCGGACACCAGCACGGTGATGAAGCCCACCACCAGGCCCACGATCAGCATAATGCCCAGATCGAAGCCGAAGATATCGGCGGCAGCCAGGGGGTTGGGAGTGGGAGGCACCACGCAGTGGGCGGTGGTGGCGCCGATGGTCAGGCAGCCGGTGACGTAGCACATCTTCATGTTGATCTTGGCGGCGATGGTGATGCCGATGGGGATCAGGATGATGAAAGTAACGTCAAAGAACACGGGGATGGAGAGGATGAAGCCTGCAAGGCTCAGTCCCCAGATGGCCTTCTTCTCCGGGAAGGAGGAGACCAGCTTGTCAGCGATGACAGAGGCAGCGCCGCTGTCGCTCATCAGCTGGCCCAGGATGGTGCCGAAGCCCACCGGAAGGCCGATGCTGGTCATCATGCTGCCGAAGCCCGAGGAAATGGTGGACGCGGTGGTCAGCAGATCCAGGCCGCCGGCCACGCCCATCACCAGGCAGGCGATGACCATGCCGATGGCGGCGTTGAGCTTGAGTACAATGATGCAAATGAGGATAATTGCGATGGCAACCACAAGGGCTGCAATCAACATACCAGGACTTACCATACTTTTTTTCCTTTCTCACACACATTTTTGGGGGTACATATCAAACACCAGCTGCCGGCGGGGAAAATTGCTCCGCCGGCAGCTGAGGTTCTCAGAAGAGATTGCCGTTTTCGTCAAAGGGCAGGTCGTAGGGCTCGGAGAGGATCTCGATGTTGGGGTTGGCCTTGGCCAGGGGCAGCATGCCCTCGGAGATCTCGATGTACTCGATGTGGGCGGTGTTGGGGATCCGGATCATCTTCATGTTGTCGGGATCCTCCGCCTCGGGGCAGCACATCAGGGCCAGCTGCAATGCCTCGCGGTCATTGTCCATGATCATGGGGATCTTCATCAGGTGCAGGAAGGTATTGGTGACACCGGTGGGATAGGTCATCTCCAGCTTCATGCGGTTCACCAGGCGGCGGGTGGTGACCTCCGCCAGGCCGATGCCCTGGGCGTTGCCGTGGGTCTCGTCGGTGATATCCAGAATGACCACCTTCTCGGCGTCAATGCCGCCGGAGCAGTACTTGGGCTGGACGAAGCGGCCGGAGACGTTGGGGTCCATGCCGTCGCCGGAGATGTTCTTGCCGATCTTGTCCACCACCAGCACGTCGCACTTGTCAAAGAGCAGGTGGGCGATGGTCTTGTAGGAGATCTCCTTGAGCTTGGGCTCCTCGGTGATGATCTCCGCGGCGCTCAGGCCTTTGATGAGGTAGGTCTCGTCATAGGCGTTCTCAATGACGGCGATGCCGCCCAGAATGGGGCAGTTTTCCAGGATGGTACGGCCGTACTCCTCCACCAGTTCGTGCATGATGGCAGGGCTCTGGTGATGGATGCTCTCAGCGCCCTTCTGCTTGCCAAGGCCAATGGCCATCATCTTCATGAGGCCGCTCTCATAGGGGCCCCGGAAAGAGGTGTGGGGCTTGATGCGGTTGTAGAGGATGATGCCGTCGGCCTCAGAGGCGTATTTGTCGATGTACACCGGCTGGTGACGCACGCCGGAAATGCCGATCTGCACGGTCTCCATGGAGCTCTTGATGGGGCAGCCCATGTTCTCCTCGGTAATGCCGTAGTCCTTGAGGATCTGGGTCTGGCCCTCGGCGGTGGCGCCGCCGTGGCTGCCCATGGACGCCACGATATAGGGCTCGGCCCCCTTGGACTTGACAAAGTCCACGATGGCCCGGGCCATAATGGCGTTGTGGTTGATGCCCCGGCTGCCGCAGGTAATGGCGATCTTCTGGCCGGGCAGAATCTTGCCGCCGATCTCCGGGCGGTCCAGCTCCCGGGTGACAGTGGCGGCGATGTCTTCTTCAGGGATGTGGGAATTGTCATAGACCTCCCGGATCTTGACCATCTTGGGAATGGGCGTGTTTTTAATGAGATCAGTAATCGTTTCCATGGCAGATTTCCTCCTTATATCAAAAAAGTGGCTGGTGTTCTGCTCCTGTGACCCCTTTGGATTGGATGATGGGAAAATTTCTCTCAAAAATCCTCTGTAAATACACACAACAAACCAGTTTAATTGAATTTATTTTACACAATTCCCGCCAAAGCGTCAAGGCCGCCGGTACAAGTCTGCACTTTTTGTGCCTCTTACACAAAAAACGGGGGGCCGCATTCCGGTCCCCCCGTCCCTTATGCTGTTTTTATCCGTCCACCGGATGTTCCTTCAGATATTGCAGCCAGGCCTGGCAGCCGGCAGGATTGAGATGCACACCGTCAAAGGTCCAGTCTGACCGCAGGCAGCCCGTCTCATCGGACACCGCAGAGGCAACATCCAGGTACACGCAGCCCTTCTCCTGCGCCAGATCCTCCAGCAGGGCGTTATACTCCCGGATCCGGGCGTTGTTGACGTAGGTCTTCTTGTCGTCCTGGGCCTGAGATACCGGCAGGATGGACTGGATCACCACCGTGGCGTCCGGATGATCGGTCTGGATCCGGTCAATGACCTTTTCATACTGATCCCGGAAAGTCTGTGAGGACACCCAGCCCAGCTCGTTGACCCCCAGCATGACATAAACCTTGCTGCACTCCATCCCGGTGAGGGCGTCCATAATGGGCACCTTGCCCGCCGCCGTCTGCTCCGTGGCCTTGGTAAAGATGCTGGACACCGTGGCTCCCACCGAATAGAGGTATTGCCCCTCCTTCAATCCGCTGTAAAGGTGGAACCCCTCCGTACGGGAATCCCCCACAAACACGGTGTCGGAAAAGTATGTATCCTCCACAGGGGCCGCCGCCTCCGGGGGCGTTACGGTCTTCTCCTGCACGGCCGGTGCCTCCGGCTGTTCCGCCGTCTGCTCCTTGTCCTGCGTCTTCTGCCTGGGAGCCTCCCGGACCAGCTGCCGCTTTTCCGGCATCCTGCCGTCTGTGGAGGCCACAGTCTCCGTGGGTTCCGCCGCCGCAGTGCTGACGCCGCGGCTTTGATTTTCCAACGTGGCCGCCACCACGGAAACACACGGAACCAGCAAAGCGCAAAGGGCCGCTGCCAGCATCAGCGTCCCCAGCACCCGGACGCCGCTTCTTTTTTCTCTTTGCCGTCTTCTTTTCATGTGATCCGCTCCTTTACCGTGGCTCCTCGACTTCTTTCTACTATATTAGACGCGCGGGAGGAAAAAAAGTCGAAACAATTTGTTGAAAAAACAGTATCAAATTGGAGACAGTAAAAGAGAGCGGGGAGACGGCCTTCCGTCTCCCCGCTCCACAGGGCGGCTCTCTTTGTGATTACTTCTTCAAAGCGGCAGCCTTGCCGTCTTCCCAGCGGGTGACGCAGACGGAGCAGGCAATGTCGCCGGTGACATTCAGACAGGTGCGGCCCATGTCGAAGAGACGGTCCACAGCCACGATGAGGCCGATGTAATCCACGGGGATGTTGATGGCCTCCAGCACCATGGCCAGCATGATCATGCCGGCGCCGGAGACGCCTGCAGTACCGATGGAGGCCAGGGTGGCGGTGACCACCACCAGCACCATCTGGCCGATGGTCAGGTCCATACCGGAGCAGGCCGCCAGGAACACGGTGGCCACGCACTGGTAGATGGCGGTACCGTCCATGTTGACGGTGGCGCCCAGAGGCAGGACGAAAGCGGCGATATCCTTGTCGGCACCCAGTTCCTCAGCGCACTCCTTGGAAACCGGCAGCGTGGCTGCAGAGGAGGTGGTGGTGAAGGCGAACATCATGGCCGCCGCCGCCCCCTTGAAGAACCGGATGGGGCTCATGCCGGCGAAGGCCTTGGCGGAGAAAGAATAGACCACCACAGCGTGGATGATGTAGCCGATATAGGCGCAGCCGATAACCAGAGCCAGGGAACCCAGGATCTCGGCGCCCTGGGTAGCCACCACCCAGGACATATAGGCGAAAACGCCGATGGGGCTCAGGGCAATGATGAAGTCCATCAGGCGGTTGATGACCTCATTGGCAGAGGAGACGATATCCCGGCACAGCTTGCCCTTCTCGCCGGCCGCCATGATGGCGCCGCCGAAGAACAGGGCAATGACGATCACCTGCAGCATGTTGGCGGTACGGAAGGCCTCCCACATGTTGGAGGGGAAGATGCTCACCAGGGTAGCCATAAAGCCGTCGAACTCCGCGGCCTCATAAGTGGCGCTGCCCAGCTCCTGGCTGAGATCCGGGAACAGTCCGGCGCCGTTGAACACATTGGCCAGCACCAGGCCGATGACGCAGGCGATGGCGGTGGTGACCAGGAAGTACAAAACTGTCTTCCAGCCCACGGCGCCCACTTTCTTCATATCATCCATGGACAAGATGCCGTCGATCATAGAGATCAGCACCACAGGCACCACGATGAACTTCAGCAGGTTCACGAAGATATCGCCAAAGGGCTTGATGTAATCTGCGGTGATGCTGGACAACCCTGCAGCACCCAGGACAGCGCCCACCACAATGCCCAGCAGCAGGGCAATGAGAATCTGTACAGGCAGGCTGACTTTTTTCTTCATTATCCTCACCTCTCCGATAATTTTCCTCCCCGGCCTGCGGAAAACACCCCAGGCCGGATTGGATGGTGAGGTTATTATAATGCATTATGAACAATTTGTAAACGCCAACAGGTCCGGTTTTGAGCATTCCGCAAATTTTCCGGATATTATTTTCCGAATTTTGGAAAAATTTCTCACTAAATGGACATTTTCTTTGTCTCTGTCCCTCCCCGGCGTACTACTCCCGGGGCCGCAGTCCGTAGCCGCAAAATGACACGGCCCGGCGGGCAAGCTCCTCTGTGGGATCCACGGCAGGAGCGGTGATACGCAGCATGGAAAAGGCCAGAGGCAATTCCGTGCAGCCCAGGATGAAGTAGTCCGCACCCCGGCCCGTCATGGCCGCCAGTACGCCACGGAACGCATCCTCCATGGGAGCCAGGGAGCTCCCCTGCTTGACGCCGTCGTAGATCACCTGCATCAGCACATCCCGCTCCGCCTCCTCCGGCAGAAGATACGGTACGCCGTGCTCTTCCAGGGTATGGCTGTAGATGCCGCTCTCCAGCGTCCCCCGGGTGGCCAGCACGCCGGCGGTTTTGCCGGGGAAGCGCTCCCGGCAGGTGTCGGCCGCCGCCTCCAGCATACTCAAAAAGGGCACCGGCGTCAGGGGCTGGAGCCGGGGGAGAAAATAGTGCGCAGTGTTGCAGGGCATGATGAGGCAGTCCGCTCCGCACGCCGTCAGCTTCCGGACGGAATCCGCCATCTGGGGCACCGGATCGGGCCCGCCCCGTAAAATGGCCGCCGTGCGGTCGGGAATGGCGGCATTGGAGTCGATATACACCCGGACGTGGTCATTGTCGCAGGATGCGTCGGTACACGCCACGATTTTCCGGTAAAGATCCACCGTGGCCATAGGCCCCATACCGCCGATGATGCCGATACTCTTTTTCATATTGAATGTTCCTCCTTTTGCGGCGCCAAGGCATCCATCCGGCCTCCGCCGCAGCAGGCCGGTACCTGGGTTCCATGGTTCCAAAAAAACAGCACCCCTGCCTTCCGGCAGGGGTGGGATGAGCCGTTATTCCCGGAGGCTCTCAGGATAGGCACCGGTCTCATGGAGACGGCGCAGCTCCTGGGCCACCACCTCCCGATCCTGTCGGTAGGTCATGCCGAACCAACGGTCGGCGGAGTGGAGGACGGAAACCTCCAAAGCCCCCTTCTGCATCTGCTGATCCACCATCATGGGCAGCAGGCACTCGGCCTTGATATTGTCTCCGGCCTCGTTGCGCAGGAAATCCTCAAAATATGTCTTCAGCGCCGGGAAGATGCTGGGGGCAAAGCCCCAGAAATTCATGGACACCACCGTGTCCGGCGCCAGAGGCCGGTCCTCCGCCAGATCCCGCAGCGTCCCGTCGGGATAGAGCTGAACCTTCAGGGCCTCCCGCACCGTCTGAAGCTTGCCGTCCCGGACGGTACACACGCCCCGGGAGACGGTGCCGTGAAGGCTGGCGGTATTTTTGAGCAGATAGCCCACCATGGTGGCTTTGCCCTGGGCAGGCAGGCGCACCAGCTCCTCATAGATGGTACGGTAGGCGTCGATGCCGTAGTAATCGTCGGCATTGATGACGCAGCAGGGCTCGTGAACCACGTCCGCCGCGCACAGCAGCGCGTGGACCGTGCCGAAGGGCTTGGTGCGCTCCGGCGGGATCTGGTAAAAGTCCGGCACGGAGGAGAAATCCTGATAGGCGTAAGCCACCTCCACCGGGCTTCCGTCCCGGGCGGTCTTTTTGGCCAGGTAGCCGCCGCAGATGTGCTCCATCATCTCCCGCATCTCCGGTTTGATGATGAAGACGATCTTGTTGAACCCCGCCCGCAGGGCATCGTAAATGGAATACTCCATCAAGATCTCGTTGTGGGGGCCAATGCCGTCCACCTGCTTGCTCCCCCCATAGCGGGAGCCCAGGCCTGCTGCCATGATGACCAGTGAAACTTTCATCGTTCCGCTCCTTATTTTCGTATTACGCTCTCTTGCGCAATCTTTTCCTCTGCCTGTACCATACCCTATTTCCAGGATTTTTTCAACCGTCTTGACTTTTTTTTACGGGGGGCTATAATACGATAATGATTTTCATTTTCAAATCAGGAGGCAGCCATGCCATACAGCACCAAACAACAACAGGCAGTCCTGCGCTGCCTGGAAAGCCGTGAGTCTGAGGCTCTCTCCGCCCAGGAGCTGGCGGAGGAGCTGCGCCGGGAGGGTTTTTCCGTGGGGCTCGCCACCATATACCGCCAGCTGGAGCGGCTGGAGGAGGCGGGAGTCGTCCACAAGGTGAACACCGAAAGCGGCGCCTTTTACCTCTACTGCTCCCACGGGGAGGGGCGCCGGGACTGCTTTTTGCTCAAGTGCCAGCGCTGCGGCCGGATCCGCCACCTGGACTGCGACCATCTCAAAGATCTTTACGAACATCTGGAAACCGCGCACCACTTCCGCATCGATCCCCGGCGGACTCTCTTCACCGGGCTTTGTGAGGAGTGTGCCCGGGAGGAGGACACCCATGGAAACCAATGAACTGATCGTCTGCCGGGACGTATCTCTGGGCTACGAGGGGCAAAGCGTCCTCACCCACCTGGACCTCACCATCCGGGCGGGGGATTACCTTTGCATCGTAGGAGACAACGGCTCCGGCAAGTCCACATTGCTGCGGGGCCTTCTGGGCCTGCTTGCCCCTCTCTCCGGCACCATCGACCGTTCGCCGGAACTCCAGCGGGGCGCCATCGGCTACCTGCCCCAGCAGACCCGGGCTCAGCGGGACTTCCCCGCCACTGTGTATGAGGTGGTGCTCTCCGGCTGCCTGAACCAGAAAAAGACCCGGTTTTTCTACTCCGCCGCCCAGAAGTCCGCGGCCCTCATGAACCTGGGCAAGCTGGGGGTTCTGGAGCTCAAGGACCAGTGCTACCGGGATCTCTCCGGCGGCCAGCAGCAGCGGGTGCTGCTGGCCCGGGCCCTGTGCGCCGCCTCCAAGCTGCTGATTCTGGATGAGCCCATCACCGGGCTGGATCCCGCCGCCGCCCAGGATCTCTACAAGATCCTCAGCTACCTCAACCGCAAGGAGGGCATGGCCGTGGTCATGGTGACCCACGATCTCAAGGCCGCCCTGCAGAGCACCCGCACGGTGCTCTGCATCGGCCGCAGCAGCTATTTTCTCGGCTCCGCGGCGGACTATCTCGCCTCCCCCCTGGGGAAGCGCTTTCAGGAGGTGGAGGGATGAGTCTTCTGGAGATGTTTTCCTATCCCTTTATGCAGCGGGCCCTGGCGGCAGGCATTCTGGTGTCCCTGTGCGCCGCCTTGCTGGGGGTGCCCCTGGTGCTCAAGCGGTACTCCATGATCGGCGACGGCCTCTCCCACGTCTCTTTCGGCGCCCTGGCCATCGCCGTGGCCCTAGGGGTGACGCCCTTGTACTTCTCCATCCCTGTGGTGATCCTGGCGGCCTTCTTCCTGCTGCGCATGGCCAGCCATCCCCGCTGGAACAGCGACGCCGCCGTGGCGGTGATGAGCGCCTCGTCCCTGGCGGTGGGCATCATGGTCATCTCCTTTACCACCGGCATGACCACCGATGTGGATAACTACATGTTCGGCAGCGTTCTGGCCATGACGGAGGCGGATGTGGTGCTCTCCGTGCTGCTCTCCCTGGCGGTGCTGGCCTGGTTCGTGCTCTTCTATCACAAGCTCTTCGCCGTCACCTTTGACGAGAGCTTCTCCCGGGCCACCGGTCTGAAGGTAGACCGCTACAACACCCTTTTGTCGGTACTCACTGCCCTGACCATCGTGCTGGGCATGCGGATGATGGGCGCTATGCTGATCTCCTCCCTGGTGATCTTCCCGGCCCTCACCGCCATGCGTTTGTTCAAAAGCTTCCGGGGGGTGGTGACCTGCGCCGGCATCACCTCTGTGGTGTGCTTCTGCGTAGGCCTCACGGTCTCCTGGGTGTGGTCCACGCCGGTGGGTGCCTCGGTGGTGGCGGCCAATCTGGCCTTTTTTCTCCTCTCCTGCGCCCTGCGGGCCATCCAAAATCGGTAATTTTGACGCCGGAGGCACGGTTTTGCCGTGTCTCCGGCATTTTTTCGGCGGATTTTCCCATAATAATGGCAAGAAAAGGCTTGCGCTTTATGCTCCGCTATGGTATAGTGCATATGTTAGATGTGTAAGGTATGCGGAGTGGACCGGTGGTCCGCTCTTTTTCTTGACCTTTTTCCCCTGCTTAAAATTTGCAGGGATTGCCAGTGAGGAGGCGTGTCCATGAAGAAAATCACCGAACTGACTGCGGAGCTGGCGGCTCCCGCCATCGCCGAACAGGGCTGCACCCTCTGGGATGTGGAGTACGTCCGGGAGGCAGGCACCTGGTATCTGCGGGTACTGCTGGACAAGGAGGGCGGCGTGGACATTCTGGACTGTGAGGCCGTGTCCCGGAAGCTCTCGGACCTTCTGGATGAGGCCGACCCCATCGAGGGCAGCTACACCCTGGAGGTGGGCTCCGCCGGCGCCGAGCGCGCCCTGAAGCGTCCCTCTGATTTCCAGCGTTTTCTGGGCTCTCCCGTGCTGGTGAAGCTCTACCGGAACCTGGAGGGCCGCAAGGAGTTCCCCGGCAAGCTCTCCGCCTACGACGAGGCCACCGGGGACGTCACCATCACCGACGGCTCCGGGGAGCGCACCTTCCCCAAGAAGGACGTGGCCCTGGTCCGCCTGCGGGTGGAATTCTAAAGACACCATCATCCGTCGGAAAAAGACGTATATTATAAAGTAAGGAGCATTACCATGAAAGGCAAAAAGCAAAAGGAGCCCGTGGGCTTCAACCCCGCAGAGATCTTTGCCGCCCTGGCCCTGCTGGAGCAGGAGCGGGGCATTCCCCAGAGCTTCATGATGGATAAGATCATCCAGGCTCTGACCACCGCCTACAAGCGGGACCATGAGGGTGTGGAAAACGTCATCGTGGACGTGGACGAGGCCCACAAGGATCTGCGCATGTACGTACAGAAGAACGTGGTGGAGGAAGAGGACTACGTGGATCCCGCCAACGAGATGACCGTGGAGGAGGCCAAGCACCTCTCCGCCAAGTACAACGTGGGCGACATCGTCAACATCCCCGTGGACACCGTGGAGTTTGGCCGCATCGCTGCCGGAAACGGCAAGCAGGTCATCATCCAGGGCCTGCGGGAGGCCGAGCGGGGCATGGTGTACGACGAGTTCAACTCCAAGCAGCATGAGATCCTCACCGGCGTGGTGACCCGCATCGATCCCCGCACGGGCAACGTCTCCCTGCGCATCGGCACCGGCAGCGAGTCCACCGAAGCCCTGCTGCTCTCCGGTGAACAGGTTCCCGGCGAGGAGCTCACCGAGGGCAGCCACATCAAGGTCTATGTGGTGGAAGTCCGCCGGTCCACCCGGGGTCCCCAGATCCTCATCTCCCGGACCCATCCGGGCCTGGTCAAGCGCCTGTTCGAGCTGGAAGTCCCTGAGATCTACGACGGCACCGTGGAGGTCCGCTCCATCGCCCGGGAAGCCGGCAGCCGCACCAAAATGGCTGTGTGGTCCAACGATGAGAACGTGGATCCCATCGGCGCCTGCGTGGGCCCCAAGGGCCAGCGGGTAGCTGCCATCGTGGAAGAACTGCGGGGCGAGAAGATCGACATCATCAAGTACAGCGAGGATCCCGCCACCTTTATCGCCGCCGCCCTGGCTCCCGCCGACGTGGTGGATGTGCGCATGGCGGAGGAGGGCAAGGCCTGCCGTGTGCTAGTGCCTGACGATCAGCTGTCCCTGGCTATCGGCAAGGAGGGCCAGAACGCCCGCCTGGCCGCCCGCCTTACCGGCTACAAGATCGATATCAAGCCTGAGAGCTATCAGGAAGAGGAGCCCGCTGCTTCCCAGGAGGAGGCCCCCGCTCAGGAGGAAGCCCCCGCTGAGGCTGCGGAGAGCACCGAAGAATAATTTCCATAGAAAGGCGGCCTGACGGATGCCGAAAGTAAAAAAGATCCCCCAGCGGCAGTGTGTGGGCTGCCGGGAAATGAAGGATAAGAAATCCCTCTTGCGGGTGGTGCGCTCTCCCGAGGGGCAGGTCTCCCTGGACTTCGGCGGGAAGAAGCCCGGCCGGGGCGCCTACGTCTGCCATAATGTGGAGTGCCTGCGCAAGGCCCGGAAAACCCGGGCTCTGGAGCGGGCCTTCGAGGTGACCATCCCGCCGGAGGTGTACGACGCCATGGAGGCAGAGCTGGGAGGTGCCCATGGAGATTGACGCTGTTTTGTCCCTGCTGGGCCTGGCCCTGCGGGGCGGCCGGCTGGTCATGGGTGAGGAACCCGTGGAGACAGTAGTCCAGGCCCGGGATGCCCGGCTGCTGCTCCTGGCCTCCGATGCCGGAGACACCATCGCCCGCCGGTGCGCCTCTTTCGCCCGGGTGGGCCAGTGCCTGTACCTGACCCTTCCCGCCACCAAGGCGGAGCTGGGCCACGCCCTGGGCCGCACCTCCGTGGCCCTGGCCGCCCTGACAGATGTGGGCCTGGCCGCCGCTGCGGCGGACCGGCTGGCCCAGCAGGACCCGGCCCAGTACGGCGAGATCGCCCAAAAGCTGCACCTCAAGCAGCAGCGGGCCGCCGAGCGCCGGGCCGCTCCCCGGGCACGGGAGAAAGCTCCCAAAAAGGCCGCTCCCCCGCCCCGGAAAAGGCCGGAGAGCCGGGAGGCAGGCCGCGGCCGCAAGCCCAGCGAAGGGAGCGGACAGCCGCCCCGCAGGGAAGGCGGCCGGGATTTTCGCTCCCAGCAGGGCAAACCGCCTTACGGCAAGCGCCCCTATGACAAAGAGCGGAGCGCCTACGGCTCCGGCGAAGAACGGGGCCCACGCAAGCCCTACGCTGAGCGCACCGCTTCCCAGGGACACCGTTCCCGGGATTGCTTTTCCAACAGCCATTCCCCGGGCGGCGGACGCTCCTCAGGGAGAACCGCCCCCTATGCCCACAGCCGCCCGGTGAAAAAGGGCAAGGGCTCCTTCCGCAAACGGGAGGGCTGAAATCCGGATGGAGAGATTCCTCCGGCAAATGCTTGAAAAAATTCCCCAGCCCTCGGGTTGGAGCGTAACGAGGTGTTTTGATTGGGTATTGAGAAATACAGAGTGCATGAGGTGGCCAAGGACTTCGGCCTGCCCACCAAGACCATTACGGAGATCCTCACCAAGTATGTGGCGGCCCCCAAGAACCACATGCAGGTGCTGACGGACCATGAGCTGTCCGTGATCTTCGATTATCTGACCCAGCACAATCAGGTCTCCGGCATCCAGGTGATCTTTGCCGACACCTATCAGGAGAAGGCCAAGGAGGCCCCTGCGGCTCCGGCGCAGAAGCCGGCAGCTCCCCAGCAGCCCGCCCAGCAGCAGGCGGCCAAGCAGGCCCCGCAGCAGCAGGCGGCTCCGCAGCAGAAGAATCCCCAGCAGTCCAAGCCCCAGCCGGTGGTGTCTCACCCCACCACCCGGGTGCCTCAGAAGAAGATCGTGGATACCCGCAAGGGCGGCGACGTGAACCTTGCCAAGTACGATGAGCGTCTGGAGACTCTGGGCGGCGAGCGGGCCGACCGGATGCAGCGCCAGCAGCGGGGCGGCAAGGAGAAGATCCGCTCCAACAGCCAGCGCCGGGGCATGCCCATGTCCAACAAGCGCCGCCAGGACGAGCAGGAGAAGATGCGCCGCCTGCAGCTGGAGATTGCCAAGAAGGCTCCCGTGAAGGTCATGATTCCCGACGAGATCAGCGTGGGCGAACTGGCCAGCCGCATGAAGAAGACCGGCGCCGAGGTGGTCAAGTGCCTGATGAAAAACGGCGTCATGGCCTCCTTGAGCCAGCTCATCGACTTCGACACCGCAGCCATCATCGCCGAGGAGATGGGCTGCAAGGTGGAAAAAGAGGTCACTGTCACCATCGAGGAAAAGCTCATCGACGACCACGAGGATAAGCCGGAGGATCTGGTTCCCCGCGCCCCCGTGGTGGTGGTCATGGGCCACGTGGATCACGGCAAGACCTCCCTGCTGGACACCATCCGCAATACCTCCGTGGCTGCCGGCGAGGCTGGCGGCATCACCCAGCACATCGGCGCCTATCAGGTGCAGGTGAAGGGCAAGCCCATCACCTTCCTGGATACTCCCGGCCATGAGGCCTTTACCTCCATGCGTGCCCGGGGTGCCATGATCACCGATATCGCCATTTTGATGGTGGCTGCCGACGATGGCATCATGCCCCAGACCGTGGAGTCCATCAACCACGCCAAGGCCGCCAATATCCCCATCATCGTGGCCATCAACAAGATCGATAAGCCCGAGGCCAACCCCGACCGCGTCATGCAGCAGCTGACGGAATACGGCCTGGTGCCGGAGGAGTGGGGCGGCGAGACCATCTGCTGCAAGGTCTCCGCCAAGAAGAATATCGGCATCGACAACCTCCTGGAGATGGTGACCCTCACCGCCGAGATGGAGGAGCTCAAGGCCAACCCCAACCGGGCCGGCCAGGGCACCGTCATCGAGGCCCGGCTGGACAAGGGCCGGGGCCCCGTGGCTACCCTCTTGGTGCAGAACGGCACCCTCAAGCAGGGCGACATCATCATCGCCGGCACCGCCGTGGGCCGCGTGCGCACCATGACCGACTACAAGGGCGCCCGCCTCACCCAGGCCGGCCCCTCCGTCCCCGTGGAGATTGCGGGTCTTTCCGAGGCTCCCGAGGCCGGCAGTCCCTTCTTCGCCGTGGCCGACGAGCGTATGGCCCGGGAACTGGTGGAACAGCGCAAGGCCGAGGCCCGTGCCAAGGCCGCCGCGCCGGTACAGAAGGTCTCTTTGGAGAATCTCTTCGACCAGATCCAGGCCGGCGAGCGCAAGGAGCTGGCCCTCATCGTCAAGGCCGACGTCCAGGGCAGCGTGGAGGCGGTGAAGGCCTCCTTGGAGAAGCTCTCCAACGACGAGGTCAACGTCCGGGTTATCCACGGCGGCGTGGGCGCCATCAACGAATCCGACGTCATGCTGGCCGCCTCCTCCAACGCCATCATCGTGGGCTTCAACGTCCGTCCGGACGCCGCCGCCCGGGACGGCGCCATCCGTCAGAACGTGGATATGCGGATGTACCGGGTCATCTACGACTGCATCGATGAGATCACCGCCGCCATGAAGGGCATGCTGGCACCCAAGTTCCGGGAAGTGGTTCTGGGCCACGCGGAAGTCCGCCAGACCTACAAGGTCTCCAGCGTGGGCACCGTGGCCGGCTGCTATGTCCAGGACGGCAAGATCGTGCGCAACTGCTCCGTGCGGGTGGTGCGGGACGGCATCGTGATCCACGAGGGCGCCCTGGCCTCCCTGAAGCGCTTCAAGGACGACGCTAAGGAAGTGGCCGAGAACTACGAGTGCGGCCTCACCGTGGAGAAGTTCAACGACATCAAGGAAGGCGACATCATCGAGGCCTTCACTATGGAGGAGATCCCCAGATAAGGGAGTACCATCCCTTCCCTTTTATGAAGAACTCCAGCGACCTGGGCGGGCGGATTCGCCCGCCCAGATATTTTTATCCGGGCCCGCTCCCGGATGTAACATTTCTTTCATTTCTTTTTCCTCTGGAAGGAGGTCATTTCTATGCCTAGTAACCGTATCGGCCGTATCAACGAGGAAATCCAGCGGGAGCTCAGCGACCAGCTGCGCCGTCTGAAAGACCCCCGGGTCTCCCAAGTGGGTATGGTCTCCATTACCCGGGTGGACACCACCGGCGACCTGCGCTATGCCCGGGTCTATATCTCCGTATTGGACAAGGCCCAGGAAAAGGATGTGCTCAAGGGCCTCAAGTCCGCCGCAGGTTTTTTGCGCCGGGAGCTGGGCCGGGCGCTGCAGCTGCGCTATACCCCGGAGCTGCAGTTCATCGCCGATGACTCCATTGCCCACGGCGCCCATATTTTGGAGGTACTGCGCAAAGTGGAACAGGCTGACGAGGCCCGGGGCTCCGCACCGGAAACGGAGGAGTGAGCCATGCTGACGGTATCCGAGACTGCCGCCCTGCTGCGGACCTTTGACAATGTGCTGATCCTCACCCACGTGCGCCCCGACGGAGACACCGTGGGCTGCGCCGCAGCCTTGTGCGCGGGACTCCGTGCCCTGGGGAAGACAGCGTATCTGCTGCCCAATCCCGAGCTCACGGACACCTCCGCCCCCTATTTCCTGCCCTATGCGGCGCCGGAGGACTTTACCCCGGACCGGGTGGTCTCCACGGACATTGCCACCCCCTCCCTGTTTCCGGAGAACGCCAAGCCCTACCTGGAGCGGGTGGATCTGGCCATCGACCACCATCCCTCCTTTGAACATTTCGGCAAGGCCAACATCGTCCGGCCGGAGGCGGCGGCCTGCGGCGAGCTGATGTACGACATTCTGGCACACCTGGGCCCCATTACGGCGGAGATCGCCCTGCCTCTTTACGTGGCGGTATCCACCGACACAGGCTGCTTTGCCTACGGCAACGTCACCCCTCAGACCCACGCGGTGGCGGCAGCGCTGATGCGCACCGGCATCGACTATCAGACCGTCAACAAGGTGTTTTTCCGCACCAAGAGCCGCAAGCGCATGCAGCTGGAGGCCGCCATGCTCAGCGGCTGTGAGTTTTATGACGGCGGCCGGGTAGCCCTTCTCACCGTGCCCATCTCCCTGATGGAGCGGCTGGAGGCCTCCGAGACCGATGCTGAGGATCTCAGCGCCCTGGGCCCCCAGATCCAGGGTGTGGACTGCGCCATCACCCTGCGGGAGCTGCGGCCGGACGTTTGGAAGATGTCTCTGCGCACCGGCAGCCGGGTCAATGCCACGGCTGCTGCCGCCCTGCTGGGCGGCGGCGGACACGCCGCTGCCGCCGGCTGCACGGTGGAGGCGCCCCTGGAGGATGCCAAGCGCAGGATCCTGGAGGCTGTAGCCCAGGTAGCACCGGACTTCTCCGCGACCTGAGCTGCTCCATCTACCCTAGAAAACGGAGGAATCCGCAATGCCCAACGGCATCATCATCATCGACAAGCCCCAGGACTGGACCAGCATGGACGTATGCGCCAAGATCCGGGGCATCCTGCATGAAAAGCGGGTGGGCCACGGGGGGACCCTGGATCCCATGGCCACCGGCGTACTGCCGGTCTTTGTGGGACAAGCCACCCGGGGCGTGGAATTTGCCGAGAACGCCCGGAAGGAATACGTAGCAGGGCTCCGTCTGGGCCAGATCACCGACACCCAGGATACCTCCGGCCATGTGCTGGAGACCCGGCCGGTACAGGTGACAGGGGATCAGGTAGCGGCAATCCTGGAGCGGTTCCGGGGCCTCCAGCAGCAGATCCCGCCTATGTACTCCGCCATCAAGGTGGGGGGGCACAAGCTCTATGAGCTGGCCCGCAAGGGCCAGGAGGTGGCCCGCAAGCCCCGGTCCATCACCATCTATGAACTGGAGCTTTTGGAGCAGGTGAATGAGACGGATTACCTCCTTCGCTGCCTGTGCTCCAAGGGCACCTACATCCGCACCCTCTGCCACGATATCGGGCAGGCCCTGGGCTGCGGCGGCACTATGTTCAGCCTCCGCCGCACCATGGCAGCGGGCTTTACAGCAGACCAGGCGGTGACGCTGGAGGATGTCCAGTCCCAAGGCGAGGCGCTGCTGCTGTCCACAGACAGCCTCTTTTCTGATCATCCCATTTTGCTGCTCAAATCCGACAAGATGGAAAAGCGGGTCCGCTGCGGCAATCCCATCACCATGCCGGGCACCCCCGACGGCACCTACCGCATTTACAGTCAGGACCGGCAGTTTCTCTGCCTGTCCCAGGCCAGGGACGGCACCCTGACCTCTCTCAAGAATTTTTTTGGAGCGTAAGGACGGATCTTCCCATGAAAGAACGTGTCATTGCCCTGGGCTTTTTCGACGGCGTCCATCTGGGTCACGGCGCGCTTTTGCGCCGGACTGCCCAGGAGGCCGCCCGCCGGGGCTGTACTTCCGCAGTATTTACCTTTGACCGCCCCCCCAAGGAGGTGGTCAGCGGCATTCCCTGCCCCCTCATCAACTCTCCGGCAGACCGCCGGGAGCTGATACGGCGGCTTTACGGCATCGACGAGGTCATCATGGTCCCCTTTGACCAGGAGATGATGACTACCCCCTGGCATCAATACTTAACGGACATCCTGATGGAGCGCTATCACGCCGTCCATCTGGTGGCCGGCCACGACCACCACTTCGGCCACAAAAACGAGGGCTCCCCGGAGCGGCTGGTTGCCGCCTGCGGGGAGCTGGGCCTTGGCTGCGATATCATCCCCAAGGTGGAGGTGGCGGGCATTGAGGTGAGCTCCACCTATATCCGGCGGCTGGTGGAGCTGGGCCAGATCGACCGGGCCAACCGCTTTCTGGGCCACCCCCATGTGATGACGGGCCCTGTCCGCCACGGGCGGGGCATCGGCTCTTCCCGGCTGTTCCCCACCGCCAACCTGGAGATCCCGCCCCATGTGCTGGTCCCCAGCCACGGCGTCTATGTCACCCGGGTGACCTTGCCGGACGGCGGGCAGTACGCCGCCGTCACCAACGTGGGCACCCGCCCCACGGTCAACAACGGCACCGACGTGACCGTGGAGGCCTGCCTGCTGGACTTCCAGGGGGATCTGTACGGCACCACGGTGCGCCTGGAGTTTTTCCACAAACTGCGGGATGAGATGCGCTTTGACTCCATGGATGCCCTGCGCATCCAGATCGCCGCTGACGCAGAGACCACCCGGGCCTACTTCCGGGATCACCCTGACGGGGTTGTGGAACAATAACCGAACAAAAGAGGAGGCTGCCTGCGGCAGCCTCCTTTTTTGCTGTTTTCAACCTTACACCAGCCACACGGTCAGCCATACCAGGCCGATGCCCGCAGCCCCCATGAGGGTATAGACCGCCGGAGACAGCTCCCGCCAGGCCCGGGTCAGACGCCCGTGGTCTCCGCCGGCGTAATTGCGGGCCACCCGGCGGGCCTCCTCCACCAGCTCCTGGGCGGTGACGCCCTGTCCGGCGGCGTCGTTGCGCACCAGAAAGATGGCCTGCTCAAAATACCGCTGATCCGGAGAGTCAATGACGACTACACGTCTGGAAATTCCTTTCACCATATCCGTTTCCTCCTGCCATTTGCGCTTGATACTTCCATTTTGTCTCAGCCGGGGAAACTTTATACCGTGCTTACACCTTTTTTGCCGGCGTCTCCGGCAGATATAAAATCTGGATTCCGCAGTCGTCGTCCAGGGTCTCCCGGTGCCGGCTCTCACTGAGGAGGAAATTGGCCAACGTCTGGGGATCGTCTCCCGACCAGCCTGCCAGCAGATCCTGAAGCCACTCGTCCCGGGCGGGATCCGCCACACCGTCGCTGATCATCACCAGAAAGCTCCCCGGCTCCAGGGTGAGGTTGGTGACATCCGGCGCCGCAGGTGCCCCCCGGAGCCCTGCAGGCAGTGTGCCGCCGGTGATGCGGCGGACGGTTCCGGACTTTTTCAGGTAGCTGGGAGCCGCACCGAATTTGTACACCGCTGCCTCCCCCGTCTCCGGACGGCAGGTGACCAGGTCAATGGTGGTGAAGCTGCCGGTATCCGCCCCCCGCAATGCCATGGCGGAGTTGAGCGTCTTCAAGGCCGCTTCGGGAGCGATCCCCGCCTCCAGGAACTGGCGCAGCAGCCGGCAGGTGAGGGCCGACTCCTTCCGGGCGGCCTCACCGCTTCCCATGCCGTCCGCCAGCAGCAGACACAAAAGGCCGCTCTCCGTGCGGAAGGCCGTCACCGTGTCGCCGCAGGCAGTCTCCCCGTCCTTGGGCCGCAGGGCAGCGCCGATGCGGTAGGTGTTTCCCTCCCCGGAGACGGGACTGGTCTCTCCCAGCCCGGCGGCGGTGGCCGTCAGCAGTTCACTGAGCTGGGCGTACTGGCCCCGGGCGCTGCGGCGGGTCTCCTCCAGCTGCCTCCGGTACTGGCGGCGCAGGAGGTAGGCGGAGAGCTCGCCGTTGACGGCGGTGAGGAAATCCGGCATATGGATGCAGCGGCTGGAAAAGTAGCCGGGGAAATCTTTGGCCAGGGCCCGGCCCCGTTCCAGAAGATAGGGCGTGGCGTCGTTGAGGGCATTGAAGGTGCCGCTGTACTCCCGCTGCCAGCAAAGCTCGCACAATGCACAGCCCCGGCACACCTTCTCCGCCGCCCGGTCAAAGACGATGGCCGGGTTTTCCTCCGTAGCGGGAGCCGGAAGGCGGTTCATGCTCTCATACAGATCCCGCAGGGCCCCGGCGGCGCCGGTGAGCTGGGCTTTGAGCCGTTCCAGCCCTGCCGGGGCCTCTAAGGGTTCCGCCCGCTTGACCCGCTTGCCGCCGAAGAGCCTGCCGGGCAGCAGCAAAAACAGCACCGCCCCCAGTCCGGCCTCCGCCAGAAGCGGTGCGCGCAGTTCGCCGGACACCGGCAGCGACGCCAGCAGCGACGCGCACCAGAAGACGGCAGAAGCCCCAATCCGACGCCCACCGCTCCGGCTTCCGGCCAGAAGGCCGCCCAGGCCCCAGGCCGCCGCATAGAGTACGGTACCGCTGCCGCTGCAAAAGTCCGCCGCAAGCCCTGCGCCCAGGCCTGCTGCCGCACCTGCCGGAAGGCCCCGCTCATAGGCGGTATACACCAGCAGCAACCCCAGCAGGCTCCGGCCCACGGAGACCGTCAGGATCTCCACGTCCGCCAGCGCCAGCAGCAGCGAGCCCACCAGGAACAGCAGGCTGTCCGGCTCCGGCCGCTCCTGAAAAAGCGGACCGTAAAACCAGGCGGAAAGCCCCACCAGCACCGCAGCGGCGGCGCACAACGGCGCATCCCGCAGCGGCGAGAGGGACTGGGCCACATAGATCCCCGCCACCGCCAGAAAGAGGCCTGTCCCCGTCAGAGGCAGGAAGCTGCGCCGCTCCATCAGCCAGCTGTCGCGGAAAGCGCAGGCGGTGGTGAACACCAGAACCACCGCTGCCAGAAAGGGCAGGGCGCTGTAAAAATCCATGAATACCGCCGCTCCCAGCACCGTCCCCGCCAGGGCGGCGGCCCCTTCGGCCCCTCCCCCGGACGCGCTGGCAAAGCCCAGGGCGAAAGGAGCGTAGCCCCCCGGCGTCTGGGAGGCAGTCAGCGCCGCTGCCAGGAAAAAGCGCACGCCCAGCCGCAGCAGCCGTCCCTGCTGTTCCCGCCCCAATATGATGTGTCCTTGCCGCAAAGCATGTCCCTCCTACATGGCCGCACAAGGCGGCTTCTTTGGTAGTTTCTCCCATTTTAGCGCCGCTGCCGGAAGAAACCCGTCGGGAAAAGCAAAGGGCTCCAATTTCCCGGCGGGGAGAAAAGTTTTCCGCCCTCCACCCCCCAAGGTGGACTTTTTTCGTCCCATATGGTATGATGGATGAACATTTTGAAGTCCCAGAGAAGGAGTTTTTACCCATGAAGATCGGAACCGTGGACATTCCCTCCCGCCTGGCGCTGGCCCCTATGGCCGGTGTCACAGACGCCGCTTTCCGCCAGATCTGCGCAGAGCTGGGGGCGGGCTATACCATCACGGAGCTGATCTCCTCCAAGGCCCTGTGCTACCACGACAAGAAGACCTTCTCCCTGCTGACCCAGTTCCCCGGGGAGCATCCGGCGGCGGTGCAGATCTTCGGCAGCGACCCCGTCTGCATGGCGGAAGCCGCCCAAATTGCCCTGGAACACACGGGGGCCGATATCATTGACCTCAATATGGGCTGCCCCATGGGAAAAATCGTCAACAACGGCGACGGCGCCGCCCTGATGAAGGATCCGGAGAAAGCCGGACGCATCGTGGAGGCCGTGGTGAAAGCCGTGT
This sequence comes from Dysosmobacter sp., assembly GCF_052306735.1. NCBI lineage: Bacteria > Bacillati > Bacillota > Clostridia > Eubacteriales > Oscillospiraceae > Dysosmobacter > Dysosmobacter sp. The sequence continues at coordinate 52,937 of NZ_DAWBAJ010000009.1, forward strand.
CCGTGCCGGTGACCGCCAAGTTCCGCCGGGGCTGGGACATGGGCAGCTGCAACTGCGTGGAGTTCGCCCAAACCCTGGAGCAGGCGGGGATCTCCGCCGTGGCCGTCCACGGCCGCACCCGGGCCCAGGTGTACAGCGGCAAGGCCGACTGGAACTGCATCCGGGCGGTGAAAGAGGCGGTGCATGTCCCGGTGATCGCCAACGGCGACATCTGGGAGCCCCAGGACGCCGCCCGCATCCTGCAGCACACCAAGGCGGATATGGCTATGATCGGCCGGGGGTGCTTTGGAAATCCGTGGCTGTTCCAGCAGGCCAAGGCGGTGCTGGAGGGGACGGAGGTTCCGCCTCTGCCTCCCCTGGCGGAGCGGTGTGAGACAGCGGTGCGCCAGTTTGAGCTTGCGGCCCGGTACAAGGGCGAGCGGGTGGCGGTGCTGGAGGCACGGCGGCACTACTGCTGGTATCTCAAGGGGGTGCCCCACTCCGGTTACTACAAGGAACAAATCGTGCACATGAACACGCTGGAGGACGTCTACCGGGTGACCCGGGGCATCCAGCGGGACCTGACGTGACAGCGGGCGAGGCCCGCAAATGAGGGTTGCAGGATGAACCATACACAAGAACAACAATGGATCGCCCAGGCCCAACAGGGTGACCAGGAGGCGTTTGAACAGCTGGTACACCTGTATGAAAAGCGGATCTATGCACTGGCGCTGCGGATGTGCGGCAATCCCGAGGACGCCGCGGAAGCCGCCCAGGAGGCCTTCCTGGCCGCCTGGCAGGGGCTTCCTTGCTTCCGGGGAGACGCCAGCTTCTCCACCTGGCTTTACCGGCTCGCCAGCAATTCCTGTGTGGATCTGCTGCGCCGGGAGGGCCGCCACCGCCAGGCGGCGGGGCCGTCCCTGGACGATGAGGAATCCGGCCCCAGTGTGCCGGACAGCGCACCAGGCCCTCAGGAGGCCGCGGAGCGGGAGGATCTGCGCCGCCAGATCGAAGCAGGACTGGCCTCCCTCTCTCCGGAGCACCGGCAGGTGCTGATCCTGCGGGAGATCCACCAGCTCAGCTACGACGAGATCGCCGGGATTCTGAAGTTGGATCTGGGCACCGTGAAGTCCCGGATCAGCCGGGGGCGCAGACAGCTGCGGAATTTTTTACTCGCTACCGGGAACTTTTCCGCGTTCGCTGCGTCCAAAAAAACAGGAAAGGAGGGCTGACCATGGAACCTTGTGAAAAGCTCTCAGCCCTGCTGGACGCCTTTATCGACGGAGAACTGCCGGAGGCGGAGGCCAATCAGGTCCGCCGCCATCTGGCGGAGTGTGAAAACTGCCGGGCCTATGTGGCGGACGCCTTTGCCGTGCGGGACGCTTTGGAAGACCTGGCGGATGTCCAGGTGCCGGAGGGATTCTCCCAAACTGTCATGGACGCTGTCCGCAGCGCCCCGCCCCAGGCCCGCAGCAAGCGCCGCCCCCTCCGCCTCGTGCGGATCCTGGCGCCGCTGGCCGCCTGCCTTGCCATTGCGGCAGTGGTGGGGCTGGGTCCCCTCAGCAGCCGGATGACAGAGGACGCGGCCCAGGCAGCCTCGCAGGAGTCCTGCCAAACGGAAGATACCATCCAGCCACAGGAGCGGGATGTCTCCACAGAGCCCCAGACGGCATCCAACGACAATGCCGCCAACGCAGGAGCGGCGCAGTACTTTGCTTCGACCTCCGACTCTGCGGGGAGCGGCCAGACGGAAACCACCCAGGAGGACACCGTGCAGGCTCCGGCCTCCCTTCCGTCCACCTTGCAGACAGCACCGCAGGAGAGCACTCCCCAACAGGAGGAAGACACCGCCCGGAAGGAGACCACGCTGATTCAGGATGTCCCCGCCTCCATCACCACCGCCCGGGTGGATGAGGAAAATTCCGATGGTGAAACGGGCGCCTCCAGTCCCCAGGAAAATACGGTGGAATGCTTTGCTCAGCTGACGCTGACGCCGGATCAGGCGGGCACGCTGCTGGACGGGATGGACGCATCAGAGGTGGTCCGGGATCCGGACACCGGGGCGGAGCTCCAGCGGATCTACTATCTGGATCAACAGCAATTCCAGGATTTGACCGCTCAGCTGGAGGACGTCTCCTGGACAGATTCCGGCAGCGGAGAATGGGCCAAAGTCGTGGTAGTCATGCAGTAAAAAGAGGGGGAAATGCGAAAAAATTTCGCATTTCCCCCTTTTCTTTTTTCCGGCAATATGGTATGATGCCTCCTGACAGGTTTCCACACCCTGTCCAAGCGTCTCTTTTGAGGCGTTCGTTCGGCAAAATGGAGTGTTTTGCCGTTCTCTAAACAAAAAATGGAGGCTGCGCGCGGCCTTACCGTGCGTTTTCCTTTGCTGCGCGTGCAACAGGCCTCCAAATCAGGAGGTCTTTTTTCATGTCCAAACCCCGCTTTACCACCCGGCAGCTGACCACAGCCGCCATCATCGCCGCCGTGTACACGGCCCTCACCACCCTGCTGCCCATCCCCCAGTACGGCGGCGTGCAGCTGCGGGTGGCGGAGGCCATGACGGTGCTGCCCTTCTTCTTCCCGGAAGCCATCGTGGGACTGACGGTGGGCTGCTTTTTGTCCAACCTGCTGCTCTCTCCCATTCCCATGGACTGGATCTTCGGCACCGCCGCCACGCTGCTGGCAGCCCTGTGGACCCGCCGGATGCCCAACAAGTATCTGGCTCCCCTGCCGCCGGTGATCTGCAACGCCGTCATCGTGGGCGCGGAAATCGCCCTGTTCTTCATGCCGGAGGGCACCGCCTTCCTGCCCGCCTTCGCCCTCAACGCCTTTACCGTGGGCCTAGGCGAGGCCATCGCCTGTTATGTGCTGGGATTGCTGCTGCTCAGCTGGCTGCCCCGGGTGAAGGCCCTTCATCTGACTGCCCACGCCTGAATCCTCTCCCACAAAAAATCCCCGGCTCCTTACGGAGCCGGGGATTTTTTACGCAGACAGAGAAATCACACCTCGGAGAACTCTTCCTTGCCGACGCCGCAGACGGGGCACACCCAGTCAGCGGGCAGATCCTCCCACTTGGTGCCGGGGGCAATGCCGTTATCGGGATCGCCGGCGGCCTCGTCGTAAATATAGCCGCAAGGACCGCACTCGTACTTCTTCATGGGGGTTACCTTCCTTTCTTCTGATTACTTTTCCTGAGGATATCCTAACAGGAACTGCTTTATACTGCTATGGTATTTGCAACACTGTTATTTTCTCAGCTTCTTCCGCAGGCGGGCCTTCACCTCCGGTGAAAGCACCCGGGCAGCCAAGGCCACCGGAGGAGCGGGCAGCTTAAAAAATTTTCGTCGTACCTGCTCAAAGGGCTCCATGGCGTAGGCCGCGAAAAAGGCCGTCCGCTGAGGGCTGGGCGGGATGGGAGAGGCCAGCCGGGGATTTCCGGCGATGGCCCGCTCCGCCGGGAACGGCCGCTTTGCCAGAGGCAGCTGGTCGAAGATATAGCTGCCGTGGGGCGTGTTCACCAGCAGCAAGCTCACCCCCCGCAGCTGCTCATCCGGCAGCTCGTCCGGGGCAAGGCCCCAGAAATCTCCCAACGTCAGATCCCCGGGCCGGGTCATGGAGGCATAGGGACAGTGGTGGCAGCTGCTGCGCAGGAACAGCGCCCGGCCAAAGGCCCGGCCGTACTCCGTGCGGAACAGCGGCGCGGAGTCCACGGTCCCGTCGCTGAAGACGGCGGTGAAGTGGCTGTCCTTCCAGCCGGAGACCTTGTTGCGGAACCGCACCGTCTGAAGCTCCCGGTGCTTGTGCTCCTGAAGGGATTTTGCCATGTCCTCCCACACGCCGGGAGAGGGCACGCCGTGGCACACCAGGTCGCAGGTGGTGAGATTCTCAGGCCGCTCCCCCAGGTAACGGTAGAGGCCGTCCACCTGACAGGGAGTCCCGGAGAAGAGCACCGGCCGGGTCTTGAGCCATTTCTTCACTTCCCGGAAGGTATCCCCCAGGTCGCTTTGCACATACTTGGCGCCCCGCAGACGCCACAGCTCCTCCTTGCGGAAGCAGGCCACATGACGCAGATGGCAGCGGCCGTCAAAGGCGGCTCCGAAAACCACGCCGCCGCTCTCCAGCACATACTCCGCCAGGGCGGTAAACACGCCGCCGGAGGTGGAGTCCCGCCGGATCTCCTCGCTGCGGTTCCAGGCAGCAAAGACTGCCGGCAGCGCTCTCCCCTCCCGGGGATGGAGGATCGGGCAGGCGGCGGTACAGCGGCCGCAGTGGACGCACTTGCTCAGATCCACCTGGGGACGGAGGAACCCCTCCTTGTCCCGAATCATGGCGATGGCGTCCACGCCGCAGGTCTGGGCACAGGCGGTGCAGCCGGTACAGCGGGTGCTCTCCGCCAAACGGGGTGCCCTGTTCTTCGGGGCGGGCGTCTCCGCCGTGGCAGGCTCCCCCTCATCCCGCAGAGCCCCGGCCAGATAGCGCAGGGACTCCTGCCGGGCCTCCTCCAGGCGGGACTGGGCGGCCGCCCAATCCACCGGATCATCCCAGGCGGCGCTGTCCCCCTTGCCCACAATGCGCTCCGTCAATCCCAGTCGGCTCAGGAGGCTGAAGGTACGGGAGCTCTCCGGCTCCGCCATCTCCGAGGGGGCAACGGCGGTAAAGAAAGGCTTTTGGAACTGCACGGAAAAGACCGTGCCGTGGAAAGAGTTGGTGCACACATAGCTGGCATTTTGGAACCAGCCCAAAAACTCCGCCGGGCCGGCGTCCAGCACCTGTTTGGCCCGGGGGAACACGCTGCGGCGCATGCCGCAAAGCTGCACCACCGGCAGCCCCGTCTCCTCCGCCAGGCGGCGGATATAGGGCACCAAGGGCGCCGGGTCGCTGATGCAGTAGCACAGGATATAGCCCGGCTTTCCCTGGAAGCGGGCCATCTCCCCCCACTCCTGCGCTGTCAGCAGCAGTGTGGGATCCAGCACCACCGGCACTTTCTGTCCCAGCACCTCCTCCACGATGTGCTCTCCCTGCCGCTCCCGGACGGAAAGGTGGGAGAAGGACTGTAAATACCCCCGCAGCTCCTCCTCCATATTCTCCGGCACATGGGGGATGCCGAAGGAGGGGGCGTAGGCAATCTTCCGCTTGGTGGAAAAGGCCCCGAAGAATACCGGGTCGAACTTCCCGTCAGGGAAAATCTTGGGGTTCCAGATCTGGTCGCTGCCGGAGAGGATCACGTCATAGGGAAGCTCCGCTGCCCGCAGCTCCGCCAGGCTCTCATAGTGATGCGGGGAAATGCTCAATCGGGTGCGGGCAAATTCCTCAAACCGCTCATACCGGGCCTTCAATGGCCCGTAGTGCAGGGCCGTATGGGCGTCATGGGCGGCGGACCCGATGCCTGTGGGGCGCTGGAAGAGGCGGTTGTCCTGGTTGACATAATAGTCAATGATCTCACATTCGCTCCCCAGGCGCTTTACTGCTTGCTCCGTGGCGCAGGCCTGGAGCAGCGCACCGTAATGATGAATATGATAAAAGGTCACAAGTCCTGTTTTCAAGGATAGACTCCCTTTCTGCAAGAGACTGCACAGTTATGGTCAGGGCTGCTCCGGCGGAGGAGCCAGCAGATCATCCTCCGCTACCCAGTCGGCCACATCCACCACCTCAAACTCCGTGGCGGTGCGGCGGATCACCACCTGGGAAAGCCCCGCGTTGATGACCATGCGGCGGCACATGGAACAGGAGGTGGCATCGGAGAGCAGCTCCCCGGTGCGGGCGTCCCGGCCCACCAGGTACAGCGTACCGCCCACCATGTCCCGCCGGGAGGCGGAGATGATGGCGTTGGCCTCAGCGTGGACGCTGCGGCAGAGTTCGTAGCGCTCCCCCCTGGGAACCCGCATGGCCTCCCGGGAGCAATACCCCATATCCACGCAGTTGGCCCGGCCCCGGGGGGCTCCGTTATAGCCGGTGGAGATAATCTCGTCGTTTTTTACGATGATGGCACCATAGATCCGGCGCAGGCAGGTAGCCCGTTCCATGACAGTCTGGGCAATGTCCAAATAGTAATTTGCTTTGCTGATGCGATCCATGGGCGTCGCCTCCTCAGTTGATTTGCCGCCGCAGCGGCGTTGATTCGTGTTTATTCTATCACCTGCGGCCCTGCATTGCAAGAAACACCGGCTTATCCGGCGGCGGCAAGTGCTGGCAAAAAGGAGCGGACGGCCCAGCCGTTCGCTCCTCTCGTTTCACTTCTTCACCCCTGCCCGGACAGCGATCATCTCCGCTGCCACAGAAACGGCAATCTCCTCCGGGGTCTGGGCTCCGATGGCAAGGCCGATGGGGGCATGGAGCCGGGCGTACTCCTCGGGTGTAAAGCCCGCCTGGAGCAGCCGGTCCCGGCAAAGAGCCAGCTTCCGCTTGGAGCCGATGCACCCTAAATACCGGGCGCCGCTGCGCAGCACCTGGGTGAGGACCTCGTAATCCGCCTGGTGGCCCCGGGTCATGATGACCACATAGTCGTCCGCCGTGACGGTGACCTGCCGGGCAAGGTCGGTAAAGTCCCCGCACAGCACGCCCTCCGCCGCCGGGAACAAGGCGGGATCCGCAAACTCCGGCCGGTCATCGTACACCACCGGACGGAAACCCACGCCGGAGAGCACCGGCACCAATGCCCGGGACACGTGGCCGCCCCCGAAGACGTAGGTCCGGCCCGCCCGCACTGCCGGGGCGGCAAACCAGTCCTCCCGGAGCACCGCCCGGTTTTCCAGCAGCGCCTCCAGCTCCGCCGGGGACGTGTCCAGGTGCCGCGTCCCGGCACGATCCGCAGTACCCATGGCCGCTACCCGCTCTCCCTGGAAGCGCAGCACCAGCCAGGTATCGGCGCTGCGGCCATCGGCTTCCACCAGATCCCGCATGACGGCAATGGCCCCCGGATCCCCGCCGGGGAGATACTGGAACTGCAGCGTCACGTCGCCGCCGCATACCATGCCCAGGCTGGCCGCCTCCCCCTGGACGAACCGGAAAGACTTCCGGCACTCTCCTCCGGAGGGCAGCAGTGCCGCGGCGGTCTTCTGGGCCTCAAACTCCACACTGCCGCCGCCGATGGTGCCGGCAGCCCGGCCATCGGCAAACACCGCCATCATAGCCCCGGCGCCTCGGGGAGTGGATCCGCCGGAGGAGAGGATGGTCACCAGCTCCACCGGCTCCCCCGCCTCCAGGGCGTGGGCGATCTCCCTGAAAAACTCCCGCATCTTAACCGATGCCTCCTTTCACAGCGCCCAGGATCAGCACCAGCACCGTCACACCGCAGAAAAGATATCTGGCGGTGGGATAGAACCACCGGCCCAGGGGCTTTGTCCGGGCCAGATTCACCTGGCGCAGGCACTCCTGCCGGTCATACACCCAGAAGAAGAACACCCCTGCCAGCAGCGCCCCTACCGGGCAGGCGTAGATGGAGCACACGTCCATCCAGCCGGAGACAATGCCCTGGATGGAAAGGCCCACCGCCAGACCGATGAGGCCGATCACCGCCACCGCCTGGGTGCGGCCCAGGTGCAGCTTTTCCTGCAGGGTGGCCGTAGGGGCTTCGAAGAGGTTGATGAGGGAGGTGATCCCCGCCAGCAGCGCCGCCACGAAGAACACCGCCATGATGATCCCGCCGCCGGGCATGGACTGGAAAAGGTTGGGGAGGAAAATAAACATCAGTCCCGGCCCACTGGTGCTGAGGGTCTGTCCCGCCGTGGCCATGGCGGGAATGATCACCAGAGCGGCCAGCATAGCCGCCGCCGTGTCAAAAACCGCCACTGTCCGGGCCGCCGTGGGCACGTCCTCGCTCTGGGGCAGATAGGATCCGTAGATCAAAGTACCGTTTCCGGCGATGGACAGGGAGAAAAAGGCCTGGCCCAGGGCATAGACCCACACCATGGGGTCCTTGAGGCCGGCGGGCTCCAGCACAAAGAGATAGCGGTATCCCGCCTCCGCGCCGGGCAGGGTGGCGATGTACACCGCAAGGCCCAGAAAGAGGAGGAAGAACAGGGGCATCATCACCTTGTTGGCCTTCTCGATGCCGCCGCCGATACCCAGTACCATAATGAGGAGCGTAATGGCCATGGCGGCCACCTGCCAGGCGGTGTTGCCCCAGGCGGAGGCGGTGGCGCCGAAGTAGGCGTTGAAGCCCTCCACCCCGTCATTGGCCAGAACGGCGCCGGTGAAAGAACCCACCATATACTTGAGGATCCAGCCCACTACCACGGAGTAGCCGATGGCCATGGCCAGAGAGCCCAGCACCGGAATAAAGCCCAGGGCCTCGCCCCATTTTCCCCGGCCGGTGCGCTGCCGGGCCGCCTCCCCAAAGGCCACCATGGGGCCGCCTCCAGCCGCCCGGCCGAAGGCCATCTCCCCGATGACGCCGGTGGAGGCGATGAGGGCCACAAACAGGATGTAGGGGATCAGGAAGGTGGCCCCGCCGTACTGGGACACCCGGTACGGAAAGAGCCAGATGTTGCCCATGCCCACGGCAGAGCCGATGCAGGCCAGCTTGAACCCCCAGCGGGAACGGAAGCTGTCCCGCAAAGCAGATTGATTCGACATACGGTTTTCTCCCATCTCCGGCGGACAGCGGTCCGCCTGTACTGCGCCGAAAAGCGGCGTCTGCACACAGCTCTCCCTCTGTGAAAGGACTGCGGCGATATTTTACCATATTTCCCACCGTGGGAAAAGCCCCTTCCGCCGGAAAGTCCGGAGAATGAAAAAAGCAGCGGACTTTCGTCCGCCGCTTTGCGTGATTCAGTTCTGGCTGCTGTGCACAGGAAGCCGGCGCTTCCAGATGGAGGGAGAGAACAGCAGCAGCATGGGGAACAGCTCCAGCCGTCCCGCCAGCATGTCGAAGGACAGCAGCAGCTTGGAGGCATAGGAGAAGGAGGAGAAATTCCCCATGGGGCCCACGATCTCCAGTCCGGGGCCGATGTTGTTCATACAGGAGGCCACAGCGGTGAAGGTGGTGATGAGATCCATGTGCTCCAGGGAGAGCAGCAGGCAGGAGATGCAAAATACCATGAGATACACCGTAAGGAACAGGTGCACGCTGCGGATCTGCTTGTCTCCCATGGGCTTGCCCTCAAACCGGACGGTAGACACCGCGTTGGGATGGAGCATCCGGCGCATGTCGCACAGGGAGGTCTTGCTGAGGATCACCAGCCTGGCCACCTTGATGCCGCCGCCGGTGGAACCGGCGCAGGCGCCCACGAACATCAGCGTCACCAGGATGGCCTTGGAGAAAGTGGGCCAGGTGTTGAAATCCGTAGTAGCGAATCCCGTGGTGGTGATGATGGAGGACACCTGGAAAAAGGCATGGCGCAGGCTCTGCCACACGGAGCCGTACATATGCAGGATGTTGACGGTGATGGCGCCCACCGCCGCCGCCACGATCAGCACATAGGCACGCAGCTCCTCGGAGTGGAACACCTCCCGGAACCGGCGCACCAGCAGGAAGTAGTAGAGGTTGAAGTTCACGCCGAAGAGCAGCATGAACACGCCGATGACCACGTCGAAATAGGCATTGTCATAAGCGCCCACGCTGAGGTTGCGGGAGCTGAAGCCACCGGTACCGGCGGTACCGAAGGAGTGAACGCAGGCATCAAAGAGGGGCATGCCGCCTGCCAGCAGCAGCACGATCTCAATGAGGGTCATCACCAGATAGATGCCGTAGAGGATCTTGGCCGAGTCACTCATGCGGCTGACCAGCTTGCCCACCGTGGGGCCCGGCACCTCCGCCCGCAGCAGGTGCATCCCGTGCCCGTCACTCATGGGCAAAATGGCCATGACGAACACCAGCACGCCCATGCCGCCCACCCAGTGGGTAAAGCTGCGCCAGAAGAGGCCGCTGTAGGTCAGGGACTCCACTTCTGTCAGGATACTGGCACCGGTGGTGGTAAAGCCGGAAACCGTCTCAAAAAACGCGTCCACAAAATGGGGGATATCCCCGGAGATACAAAAAGGCAGCGCTCCAAAGGCGGACATGGCGATCCACGCCAGGGCCACTACCGCCAGGCCATCCCGTGCAAACAGGGCCGTCTGCCCGGGGCGGACAGCCCGCAGCACCAGGCCGATCACCGTCAGGATCAAAATGGGGATCAGAAACGGCAGTACGGACTCCCCATACAAAAGCGCCACCACCAGCGGCAGCAGCAGCAAGGCCGCCTCCGTCAGCAGGATCCGGCTCATGACCACCGCAATCATTCGAATATTCAAGGAATCTGTCCACCTCTTTATTTACTGAAGGATGTCCCGCAGATCCTGCAGGCGGGTATCCGTGGTGACCACGATGACATCGTCATGATGGTGCAGGGCGTCCTCGCCGGAGGGAATGATGATCTTCCCGTTCTGGCGGACGATGCCCGCCAGCAGGATACCGCTTTTCAGGGTCAGAGACTTCAGCGGCACACCAATGCCCGGGAAATCCTCCGTAACGCTGAATTCCAGGGCCTCTACCCGGTTGTCCGCAATGCGGTGCAGGGTCTTGACCTGGGAAGCGGAGGCATTCTGCATGGCCCGGATGTACTGCAAAATCAGCTCTGTGGTAACATCCGCCACGGAGACCACGGAGTCGATCATGCCCTCGGCGGAAACCAGCTCCAGCAGCGGGCGGCGGTTGATCTTGGCCACCACTTTGCAGTTTCCCATCTGCTTGGCGGCGCTGATGGCCATGAGGATATTGGCCTCGTCCATACCGGTGATGGCCACAAAGGCGTCAGTCTGGCCGATGCCCTCCTCATGGAGCAGTTCGCTGTCGGTGCCGTCGCCCACGATCACCAGGGCCTTGGGCAGCCGCTCCCCCATGCTGATGCAGCGCTGCTCGTCCCGGTCAATGATCTTCACGGACATGCCCATCTCCAAAAGCTCTGAGGCCAGGTAGTAGCAAAGCTTGCTGGCGCCTACGATCATCACCGAGGACGCCCGGCCCCGGAAGACCCGCAGATGCCGGAAAAACTGCTCCAGCTCCTGGGGAGAAGAGGTGAGATAGATCTTATCGCCGGAGCGCAGGACAAAATCACCCGAGGGGATGATGGTCTCCCCTTTCCGGGCCACGGCGCAGATCAGCACCCGGACCCGCAGGTTCCGGTACAGATCCGAAAGCTGGATGCCGTCCAAAATGGTGTCCTCCGGCAAGCGGTACTCCACCAGCTCCAGCCGGCCCTTGGAGAAGGACTCCAGCTTCATGGCGTTGGGGAAGCGCAGCACCCGGGCGATCTCCCGGGCGGTGGCCTTCTCCGGATTGATGGCCATGGAGAGGCCCAGCTCCCCCCTCATAAACCGCAGCTGCTTTTCATACTCCGGGTTGCGGATCCGGGCGATGGTGTGCTCCACCCCCAGCTTTTTGGCCACAAGGCACGCCAAAATGTTGATCTCGTCGCTGGATGTGGTGGCAATGAGCAGCTCCGCGTGCTCTGTGTCTGCCTCTTTTTGCACCTCGTAGCTGGCGCCGTTGCCCGCCACGGCCATCACGTCATAGACGTTGATGATGTTTTCCACCCGCTGGGGATTGGAGTCGATCACCGTGACCCGGTTCTCCTCGGAAAGCTTGCGGGCCAGGGCCACGCCCACCTTGCCTGCACCTACGATGACAATTTTCATAATGCTGCTGCCCTCATTCCGCGCCGCAGCGGCGGCGCTTGCAACTCTCTTTTTCTTTAATGGCCTTTCAGCCCAGTATGAATACACAGCATTATATCGAATGTTTGGGTAAAATGGAAGCCCCCGCTGTAAAAGAACCGTGAAAAAAGAGAAATGACATCAGATTTTTCTTATGCGCAAAATTTTGCTTGACAAACGGCCCTTGTCCGGATAGAATTTCCTTAAATTATTTTAGTTAAAAAATTTTAATTAAAATAATTTTACTAATTTTGTTGAGTTGAGGAGAATACCGATGGAATTTGAGAAGATTCGTGACATCATTGTGGAGACCCTGGGCTGCGACGCTGAGCAGGTGACTCCCGAGGCCTCTCTGGCTGACGATCTGGGCGCCGACTCCCTGGCTTCCGTGGAGCTGGTCATGGCTCTGGAGGAGGCTGCCGGCATCACCATCGATGACGCGGACGTGGCCGGCCTGAAGACCGTGAACGACATCGTGACCTATCTGAAGGACCACAAGGCCTGAGACCTACATGCCGGGGAGCACCGTCTCCCCGGCTCCATGCTGCTTCGTACCGGCCCCCGGCCGGTCTTTTTTTGAAAGGAAACATCATGACCAATCAAGAAATTTTTGATCTGATGGACCGCTTCGAACGCTCCAACCTGCAGTCCATGAAGCTGTCCATGCAGGATTTTTCCATAGAGCTCTCCCATCCCGCTCCGGCGGCTGCTCCCGCCGTGATTCCCATGGCGGCTCCCGCGGCTGCTGTTTCGGCGGCTCCTGCCACCCCTGCCCCTGCTGCTCCTGAGGCTCCTGAGGCCCCCGCCATCACCGCCCCCCTGGTGGGCACCTACTATGCGGCCTCCGCACCGGACCAGGCTCCCTTTGTGGCCGTGGGCGACCGCGTCAGCAAGGGCCAGACCGTGTGCCTCATCGAGGCCATGAAGATGATGAGCGAGGTCCCCGCCCCCTGCGACTGCGTCATTGAGGAGATCCTCAAGGCCAACGGCGAGCTGGTGGCTTTTGGGGAGCCCCTGTTCCATTACCGGGCGGTGTAAGCTATGCTCAAGCGCGTATTGATTGCAAACCGGGGCGAGATCGCCCTGCGCATTCTCCGGGGGTGCCGGGAGCTGGGCATCGAGACGGTGGCCGTCTACTCCCAGGCGGACGCGGAGGCGCTCCACGTCCAGCTGGCAGGGCAGGCGGTGTGCATCGGTCCCGCCCGGGCTGCTGACAGCTACCTCAACCAGGAGGCCCTTCTGACGGTGGCCAAGGCCACCGGATGTGACGGCATCCACCCCGGCTACGGCTTTTTGTCTGAAAACGCCGACTTTGCCGACGCCTGTGCCCGGGAGGGCATCACCTTCATCGGCCCCAGCGGCGACACCATCCGCAAGGCCGGCTCCAAGTCCGCCGCCCGGGACATCATGCGTGCCGCCGGCGTGCCGGTGACCCCCGGCTCGGACGGCCCGGTGGACTCTGTGGAGGACGCCCTGGCGGCGGCGGCGGCCGTGGGTTATCCGGTGCTGCTCAAGGCCAGTGCCGGCGGCGGCGGGCGGGGCATCCGCCGCTGCGACCGCCCCGAGGATCTTGCCTCCGCCTACGCGGAGGCCAAGGCCGAAGCCCAGGCCTGCTTCGGCAACGACGAGATGTATCTGGAAAAGCTGGTGCTGCGGCCCCGTCACATCGAGTTCCAGGTACTGGCTGACCGCCAGGGCCACACCATCCACCTGGGAGACCGGGACTGCTCCGTCCAGCGCCGTAATCAGAAGCTCATCGAGGAGGCCCCCGCCCGGTGCCTGACGCCGCAGCTGCGGGAAAAGATGGGCGAGGCCGCCGTCCGGGCTGCCCGGGCCGTGGGTTACGAGAGCGCTGGCACCGTGGAATTTCTGCTGGACGGCGACGGAGAGCACTTCTACTTCATGGAAATGAACACCCGGATCCAGGTGGAGCACGGCGTCACCGAGCTCATCACCGGGGTAGACCTGCTGCGGGAACAGCTGCGCATCGCCTCTGGGCTGCCCCTCAGCATTACCCAGGAAGACGTGCATCTGCAGGGGCACGCCATCGAGTGCCGCATCAACGCCGAGGATCCCGCCAACGATTTCCGGCCCTGCCCCGGCAAGGTGGAGTTCCTCCACTTCCCCGGCGGCGCCGGGGTACGGGTGGACTCTGCCCTGTACAGCGGCTGCACCCTCTCCCCCTACTATGACTCTCTGGCAGCCAAGCTCCTGGTCCACGCTCCCACCCGGCTGGAGGCCATCCGCAAGATGCGCCGCTGCCTGGAGGAGTTCACCCTGGAGGGCTTCCCCACCAACGCGGAGCTCAGCTACCAGATTTTGTACCATCCCACCTTTGTCCGGGGCGCCTGCACCACGGCGTTCCTGGACGAGAACCTGCCGTCTTTGCTGGACTTCAGCCGGCGGCTTTCTGAAAGCGAGGAAGAGGCGTGAGCGATTCCATTTTTGCCCGCCGCCGGGCCCGGCTGCTGGCCATGAAAGCCATGCGGGACAACTATATTCCCGGCGACAAGATGGTCAAGTGTCCCAAGTGCGGCCAGGAAAGCGAGCGGCGTCTGGTGGCCCAGGAGCTCTCCGTGTGCCCCAAGTGCGGCTACCACTTCCCCATGGGGGCCTATTACCGCCTCAGCTCCGTACTGGATCCCGGCACCTTCCGGGAACTCTTTGAAAAGCTCCCCGCCGGCGACCCCCTCTCCTTCCCCGGCTACAAGGAAAAGCTCCAGGCGGCCCAGCGGAAGACCGGCCTCACCGAGGCCGTGGTCACCGCCACCGGTGCCATCGGCGGCCACAAATGCGTGGTAGGTGTGCTGGACAGCCGCTTCCTCATGGGCTCCATGAGCGCCGCCGTGGGTGAAAAGCTCACCCTGGCCATCAACTACGCCACCCGCAACCGGCTGCCCCTGATCCTCTTTGCCGCCAGTGGCGGCGCCCGGATGCAGGAGGGGATCCTCTCCCTGATGCAGATGGCCAAGACCAGCGCGGCCCTGGCCCGCTTTTCCGAAAAAGGACTCCTGTATATCTCCGTGCTGACAGACCCCACCACCGGCGGCGTCACCGCCAGCTTCGCCTCCCTGGGTGACATCATCCTGGCAGAGCCCGGCGCTCTCATCGGCTTTGCCGGCCCCCGGGTGATCCAGCAGACCATCGGCGAAACGCTGCCTGAGGGATTCCAGCGGGCGGAATATCAGGAGGAGCACGGCTTCGTGGATGCGGTAGTTCCCCGGGTGCGGATGCGGGAGACCCTCTCCCAGCTGCTGCGCCTGCACGAGAAAGGAGGCCGCTCATGAGCGCCCAGTTGACTGCCGCAGAGCGGGTGGCCATTGCCCGCAATCCCCAGCGGCCCAATATCACCGACTACATTGACGCCCTCTTCACCGACTTTTTTGAGTGCAAGGGCGACCGCCTGTGCGGCGAGGACGCCGGGATCCTGGGAGGCGTGGCCCTCTTCCACGGCCGCCCCGTCACCATCATCGGCACCCGCAAGGGCAAGACCCTGGAGGAAAACCTCAAGTGCAACTTCGGCATGCCCAGCCCCGAGGGCTACCGCAAGGCCCTGCGGCTGATGCGCCAGGCGGAGAAATTCCGCCGCCCCATCATCACCCTCATCGACACCTCTGGGGCCTACCCCGGCCTGGAGGCCGAGGCTCATGGCCAGGGAGAGGCCATCGCCCGGAACCTGTTTGAAATGAGCCGTCTGACCGTGCCTATCATCGCCGTCATTACCGGCGAGGGCAACAGCGGCGGTGCGCTGGCCCTGGCGGTGGCGGACCGGGTACTGATGCTGGAAAACGCCGTGTACGCCATCCTCTCCCCGGAGGGCTTCGCCTCCATTCTCTGGAAGGACGCCTCCCGCCACGACGAGGCCTGCGAGCTGATGAAAATGACGGCGGAAGACCTTCTGAACCTGGGCGTCATCGATGACGTGGTGCCCGAACCCGACGGTGGCGCCCATCTGGCCCCCGCCATCACCTTCCGGCAGCTGGACCGCTGCCTGGTCCGCCATCTGGCGGAGCTGGACCGCATGCGGGGCCCTGCCCTTGCGGCGGCCCGCTATCAGAAATTCAGAGCCATGGGGGCACCCGCTCCCCAGAAGGAGGAGCAATGAACGGAATCAAAATCCTGGGGACCGGCAGAGGCGTCCCCTCCAAGCTGGTCACCAATGAAGATTTATCCAAGATCGTGGACACCAATGACGAGTGGATCACCAGCCGCACCGGCATCACCCACCGCCACCACCTGGCGGAGGGTGAGACCATCACCGACATGACGGTGATGGCGGCCCGCCGTGCCCTGGAAAACGCCGGTATCACGGCGGACCAGATCGGCGCGTGCATCGTGGCCACTTTGACGCCGGACACCCTGGTGCCCTCCGCAGCCTGCTGCCTGCAGCGGGATCTGAACCTGCCCCATGACACCGTCTGCTTTGACCTCAACGCCGCCTGCACCGGCTTTCTCTACGCCCTGCACACCATGGAGTGTCTCCTGAACGCCTCGGAGCGCAAGTACGGCCTGGTGATCGGCGCGGAGAACCTCAGCCGCATCACCAACTGGGAAGACCGTGGTACCTGCATCCTCTTCGGCGACGGCGCCGGGGCCGTGGTGGTGGAGTCCCGGCCGGAATGGCCCTCTATCTCCGCCATCCTGGGCTGTCACGGCAACGACCAGATGCTGCGGGTCCCGGGCGTGGAAACCGGCATGCCCAGCCTCATCTACATGGAGGGCACCAAGGTCTTCAAGTTTGCCGTGGAGGCAGTGCCCTACTGCATCGACCAGGTTCTCGCCAGAACCGGCAAAACCGTGGATGATGTGGACTTCTTTGTCTTCCACCAGGCCAATGCCCGGATCATCGACCTGGCGGTACGCAAGTACCGCATCCCCGCCGAAAAGTATTACAAGAACATCAATGAGTATGGAAACACCTCCGCCGCCAGCATTCCCCTGGTCATCAGTGAGCTTCACGAGATGGGCAAGGTTGGTCCCGGTTCCCGGGTGCTGGTGGTAGGCTTTGGCGGCGGCCTCACCTGGGGCGGCGCGCTGGTGGAGTTTGCATAAGGAGACAGCAGATGAAAAAGTTGAACGAGATCCTGGGGACAGAGTTCCCCATTATCCAGGGCGGCATGGCCAACATCGCCACCGGCGAATTTGCCGC
>NZ_DAWBAJ010000010.1:0-58344 GCF_052306735.1 Dysosmobacter sp.
AAGGCTCCGTGGTCTTGGAGACGAACTTCATCATCACCATGGGGCCGATGGCGAAGACCTCGTCATACTGATTGCCGGCCTCGATGAGTTCCTTCAGAGCGTCGGTAACCAGGCCCTTCTGGCCGTAGGAACCGTCGTCGGTGCAGATCTTCAGGACGTCGCTGGACTTGCGGAACTCGTCCTCCAGGATCACAAGATCCTTGTTCTTGAAGCCGATGACCGCATGGACTTCGGCACCGCAGTCATGGAACTTCTTCAAAACAGGGTATGCAATGGCACAGCCGACGCCGCCGCCTACCACGCAGACCTTCTTCTTGCCCTCGGTCTCGGTGGCCTTGCCAAGGGGGCCCACGAAGTCCTGCAGGCAGTCGCCTTCCTTAAGATGGCTGAGCTTTTCCGTAGTTGCGCCGACAGTCTGGACGATAATGGTCACAGTTCCCTTTTCCGGATCATAGTTATTGATGGTAATGGGGATCCGCTCACCGTTCTCATCCACACGCAGGATGATGAACTGACCGGGCTGGGCCTTCTTGGCCACCAGGGGAGCCTCGATCTCGTACAGAGTCACTGTGGGACGGAGCGCCTCTTTTCTCACGATACGATACATACTGTTCCTTCTTTCCCGAATGTTCGGATTTTTGATTGGCGAACAACGGCTCATCTATACAGACGCGCACATTGTCTATATTTTAACAGATTGTGTTTGGCCCGTCAATTCCTTTGCGCCGTCATTCCGCCAAAAATCCGCCCTGACTTTTGACGGTTTCGCCGGAAAGCGACGTTCATTGACTCAGGGTAAACCTGCGGCCGTCGGACTGGAGCAGTCCCTCCTCCCGCATCCGCTTGAGTTCCCGCATCATGGCGCTGCGGTCTGTGGCGATATAATCCGCCAGGGTGCTCAGGGAAAACGGGAGGGTAAAACTCAGGCTGCCCGCCTTGTCTGAGAGCTGATGGAAATAGCACAGGAGCTTTTCCCGAATGGATCGCCGGGAGAGTACATCCACCCGCTCACTGAGGCCCTGGGCTTTTCCCGCCATGAGCCGCAGCATATTCTGTACCAGGAGGCTGTGGTGGGTGCAGGCCCGCTCGCAGCGCTTGAGGATATGGGGATAGTCGATAAAAAGCACATCGCAGGGCGTCCGGCAGACCACCTGGAGACTGTCCGCACTGGATCCGGCAAAGGCCAGGGTCTTCCCGAACACACCGCCGGCTCCCAGCTCCTCCATCACCGTGGATACGCCCTCCTCATCAATGCGGATCAGCAGAGCTTCTCCCCGCTCAATGATCCCCACCGCATTCCCCCCGTTGGAGGAGAAATCATAGATGAGCTCATCCGGACGAAACGTCTTTTGCACCGCCTGAAAACAATCCAACATACGCAGATAATCCTCGTAGGAAATGTCCGCAAACAGCGGACTTTTCTCCAATTCCTGCCGTGTCAGCATGGCGCCGCCTCCTTGTTGCATATATCACAAATCATCATAGCAGGGATGGCGTAAAATGTAAAGAGGTTTCCCGGGCACATTTCATAGATTATTCACCACTTTACCAGGATGTTCTTCTATAATAGAATCAGAAACCCGGAGCAACCACCCGGGCGCTTGCCGCCCCCTGAGAAATGAGGCAAAATCGTGAACATTGCTTATTTTCTGATCCCCAAGCGCAGCGTTGCCTATCTCTACGACGACTGTACCTTCCGTCAAGGCCTGGAAAAAATGCACCATCACAGCTACACTGCCATCCCTGTCATCGCCCGGGACGGGCGGTACATTGGGACTGTCAGTGAAGGTGACTTCCTCTGGCGTCTTCTGGATGAAGGCGCGGAATCGCAGACGCTCTGCTCCATGAAAGCACTGGAACAGTTGGAGATCCGGGACATTCTGCGGGGAAACAACTATCCCCCTGTCCGCATCACCGTCACCATGGAAGAACTGCTCAACAGTGCCATGAACCAGAACTTCATTCCAGTGGTGGATGATTCCGACAGCTTTATCGGCATCGTGACCCGCAAGGACATCATCCGGTATTTTTCCAATCAGCGCACCTCCATGGAACCGGCGCTGCTGCGCAAAATCGTATGATCCCCTCTTCTTTTTATCAGAAAGGGAACCGGAAACGGACTCACCGTCCGTTTCCGGTTCCCATTTTTTCAAAGGAGCTCCGTAAGGTGGTGCCGATGGATCTCCAGCGTCTCCGCCCCGGCGCCGACACAGATCCCGGCGGCATACCCTGCGAACGTCTCCAGCGGGAAAAACCGGCAATCCGGCGGGCACACCGTCTCCTGCCCATGGGGCCGTACTCCGGCGCCCATCCACTTACCCACGGCCTCCCGGCGAACCCAGTCTGCGAAGAACGCCTCCTGTGAGATTCCTTCCGCCAGACGCCGCCTGGCCAGCGGGGAGAGCGGGCGGATCCGCTCAATGTCCACACCCACCGGGCGGTCTGAAAGGGCAGCCAGCACGGCCCCTGCGGTATGGCTGAGATTAAACTGTACCTGGGGTGCATCCGGGAAAAAGGGCTTTCCGCCGTCTTCACAGGCAATGGGAGGAATTTCCTGCCACCGGTACTGTTCCCGCAGGGCCCGCCGTAAAATCAAATAGGCGCAAAGAACCTCCTGCCGCTTTTCCGGCAGACGCATCCTATGAAGACGCTCCCTGCGCTCCGGCGGAAGCAGCGCCGTCAGCTCCGCCGCCTCCTGGGCAGACAACGGCCGATCCAGCAAAAGAGCCCAAACGCCGGTCATCAAACGGCTCCCCCCTATAAAAGCAAATACAAATTTATTCTATCCAACTGTGTGTTTTCCTGTAAAGAGACTGTTCCTACAAAATTTTTTCAAAAAATTTGTGAAAAAAAAGAGGAAATTCGCCAGCGGCGGGGTATAACTTTATGAGTTAAATTTCCCGCACCGCTCAGCACCGCGCATGATAAACGGGAATTTTGGCAAAACTGACCGAAAGGAGGAGCCCACAGTGGCATTTCCCCAGAGCTTTCTGGACGAGCTCATCGCCCGCAGTGATATTGTGGACGTGGTAAGCAGCTATGTCCAGCTGACCCGGAAGGGCTCCAACTTGTTTGGCCTTTGTCCCTTCCACAGCGAAAAAACCGGTTCCTTCTCCGTCTCCCCGGATAAGCAGATCTACTATTGTTTCGGCTGCAAGCGCGGCGGCGGCGTCATCAATTTCATCATGGAGGAGGAGAACCTTCCCTTTCCCGATGCGGTACGTTTTCTTGCCAAGCGCGCAGGACTGGAAGTCCCGGAGGAGGAAGGGGACCGGGAATCCGGACGGCGGCGGCAGCGACTTCTGGATCTCAACCGGGATGCCGCCCGTTTTTACTACCAAACCCTCCATCAGCCGGAGGGCCGGGCGGTGCAGGAATACTTGAACCGCCGCAAGATCTCCCGAACCACCGCGGTAAATTTCGGCCTGGGCGCCTCCCCGGATGCCTGGGACGCCCTGCTGACGGCCATGACCAAGAAGGGCTACACCAAATCTGAGCTGCTGGAAGCCGGACTGGTGGTACAAAACCGCAACGGGGGGCTCTACGACAAATTCCGCAACCGCCTGATGTTCCCGGTGATCGATGTCCGGGGGGACGTGGTGGCCTTCGGCGGACGGGTGTTGGACAAGTCGGAGCCCAAATATATGAACACCCAAGAGACTCCCGTATACAGCAAACGGCGTGTCCTCTACGGGCTGAATTTGGCCAAGAAAACCAAACGCCCCAACATCATCCTCTGCGAGGGCAACATCGACGTGGTGACCCTCCACCAGGCCGGGTTTGATAACGCGGTGGCCTCCATGGGGACGGCGCTGACCGTGGAACAGACCCGCCTTCTCTCCCGCTTTACCAAGGAGCTGGTTCTCTGCTACGATAACGACAGCGCAGGCAAGATCGCCACGGATCGTGCTTTGCAGATCCTCAACAATTCGGAGTTCACCGTCCGGGTGCTGCAGCTCCCCCGCCGCCGGACAGAAGACGGCGAGCTGGTGAAGCAGGACGCCGACGATTTCATCAAATTTCAGGGAGCTCCCGCTTTTGAGGCGCTGCTCTCGGGCAGTGAAAACGGCGTGGAGTTCCGCATGGCCCAGATCGCCGGAAAATATGACCTCTCAGACGATCAGTCCCGCATCGCCTACTGTGACGAGGTAAGCCGCCTGCTGGCCACCCTGGCCAATCCCGTGGAGCGGGAGGTCTACACCACCCGGGCGGCGGAAACGGCCAAGATCACACCGGAGGCCATGAAGCTGGAAGTCCAGCGGGCTTATCGCCAGAACCTCTCCCGGGAACGCAAGGCGGAGCTGCGGCGGGACCTGAACCCGGCGGCACAGCTCCAGCCCAAGGAACGGAGCCTGCGATACGAAAATGTTCGCTCCGCCCGGGCGGAGGAAGGTGTTTTAAGGCTGCTGGTACTGGACCCGGATCTTTTTTCCAAAGCTCCCCCGCTGCGGGAGGAACAGTTCTCCTCACCGCTGCTGGGCCGGGTCTTTTCGCTGCTGTGGCAAACCCGCCAGGCAGGCCACAGCGTATCCCTGGCACCTCTGGCAGGCGAACTTTCCCCGGAGGAGATGAACCACATCACCGCCATCTGCCAGCAGCCGGAATCCCCTGCCAACCGGCACCAGGCGCTGGCTGATTACATACGCATCATACAAACAGAGTTCCAAAAACGCGCCCAGGGCGGATCTGTAGACCCTCTTCTGGCAGCGACAGAAAAAATCAAAGACAAAAAGGGTACTGGAGGAAAGCAGCATGGCAACTAAATTAGAGGATATGACCCCCGCAGAGCTGAAAGCGCAGGCGGACGCTCTTTTGGCGGCTGCCGATCAGCGGGAAGCAGAGCAGGAGGCCCAGGAGCCGGCTGTCAAATCCGCTAAAAAGAGCACCAGAAAAAAGAAAACGGAAGATGCAGAGGCTGAAACTCCCCGTCTGCTGACGGATGAGGAGGCAAAAAAAGCCGGCATCCTGCGTCTGGACGACAAACAGGTAGCCGCTCTGCCCGCTGCCAGCTGGCTCATCAACAACGAAAAGCTCCGGGAGCTGCTGGCCAAGGGCAAGAAAAAGGGCAAGCTGGACTCCTCCGAGCTGATGGACGCCGTGGACGATCTGAACCTGGAAGGGGATCAGATGGATCAGCTCTACGACTCTCTGGAAGCGCTGAACATCGATATCAGCGCGGATGAGAGCCTGCTGGCGGACCTTCCGGATGACGAGCCTGCCGCCGAGGAGATCGCCGATGTAGAGGAAGAGGAGCTGGTAGACCCCAACACGCTGGTCAACAACTTCTCCATCGACGACCCCGTTCGCATGTATCTCAAGGAAATTGGCAAGGTCCCCCTGCTCTCTCCCGATGAGGAAGTGGCTTTGGCTCAGGCCATGGCCGATGGGGCTGAAGCCTCCCGCAGACTGGAGGAGATCCACCAGGCCCAGCAGGACGGACAGGATCCCGGCGTCAGTCCGGAGGAGCTGGCACAGATCAACGCCAACTATAAAAAAGGCGAACAGGCCAAGCAGAAGCTGGCGGAGGCCAACCTCCGGCTGGTGGTCTCCATCGCCAAGCGGTACGTGGGCCGGGGCATGCTGTTCCTGGATCTGATCCAGGAGGGCAATCTGGGCCTCATCAAAGCCGTGGAGAAGTTTGACTATACCAAGGGCTACAAGTTCTCCACCTATGCCACCTGGTGGATCCGGCAGGCCATCACCCGGGCCATCGCCGACCAGGCCCGCACCATCCGGATCCCCGTCCACATGGTGGAGACCATCAACAAGGTCATCCGGGTGAGCCGTCAGCTGCTCCAGGAGCTGGGTCATGATCCCTCCCCTGCGGAGATCTCCGCGGAGATGGGCATGCCTGTGGAAAAAGTCCGGGAAATCCTGAAAATCGCCCAGGAGCCCGTCTCCCTGGAGACCCCCATCGGCGAGGAGGAAGACTCCCATCTGGGTGACTTTATCCCCGACGAGGGTGCCAGCGAACCCAGCGAGGCTGCCTCCTTCACCCTGCTCAAGGAGCAGCTGATGGATGTGCTGTCCACCCTGACTCCCCGGGAGGAAAAAGTCCTCAAGCTGCGCTTCGGCATCGAGGACGGCCGCACCCGCACGTTGGAGGAAGTGGGCAAGGAATTCAATGTCACCCGGGAGCGCATCCGGCAGATCGAGGCCAAGGCCCTGCGCAAGCTGCGCCATCCCAGCCGCAGCAAAAAGCTCAAGGACTTTCTGAACTGATGCGATAAAAAGAGCACGGGCTCGCAGCCGCGATCCCGTGCTCTTTCTTTTTTGACGGCCAATCCAATGCCGTTTTACGTGTCCTCCTGGATCCTCTGGTCAAGCTTTGCCAGGAAATACGCCAGCACAAACCCGCCGGCACAGCAGAGGATCGACCAGAACACCTGCCAGGGATCGGTATACTCCGTAGGGATGATCACCAGTGTGGAAGCCGCTACAATCCCCAGAATCCCGTGAAAGGCCACGGCGTAATGCCGCCGGAAAAACCAAGTCACCAGCCTTGCCAGCAGCAACACCGACAGCACCAGCCCCGGCAGGCTGGCGGAGAGTACCACAACATCCAGCCGCGCCAGCCCCTGGAGCATGGGATGGTAGAGTCCCAGCGCCATCATCACCGAGGAGGACGTCATGCCCGGGATCACGATGCCCATGCCCCACAGCACGCCGCAGAAGTTATACCACCAGAAGTTGGGCTCCACAGATATCTCTGCCACACGGCTGATGTAAAAGAGGCTTCCGAACATGGCCCCCGCACAGACCACAAAGCTGATCCAGCCTGAAACAGAGCGGCCCTCCTTCCCCGCCTCCCGGAATAAGGACGGCAGCGTTCCCACAATCAAGCCCACAAAGAGCCAGGTGGTCACTGTCATGGACTGCTCCATGGCCACGGCAATCCCCTTGGCAAACCCCAAAAAGCCCACCGCCCAGCCAATGGCCAGCGGCGGGAACCATTTCCAATATTTTGGAATGGCGGTGCGGGGCTGGGTCAAAACCTCCATAAAGGGACGGTAGATATCAAATACCACTGCCAAAACACCGCCGGAGACCCCCGGTAAAATGGCGCCCGCCCCGATCAGGGCACCGCACAGCAAATCCCGCAGCCAACGGATCAGCTTATGGTTTTCTCCCAGTTTCCGCAAAGGTCTCGTCCTCCCGTTCCACGGTGATTTCCGTCCCCGCACACCTGTGTTTTTTCTGTATGCCGTCCGGTTTTCCTTATGATAGCAGTTTTGCCCTTTGACTGCAATCCGATACCGACAAGGATCATGAAAAAACTCCAGGATTCGGCAGTTTTCCGGTCTCCATTGTGCAATACATCTATATTTTTCAACAGTGTTTATAGGTCTTATAGTCAAAATATCCGTTGACAGATCTTCCCGCAGCAGATAAACTGTTTACCATACAAAACTGAATCAAGCAAAGACGATGAAGAGAAGAGTAAGCGAAAGGATACGCCACAGAGAGCCTCGGTTGGTGGGAAGAGGCGCGGAAGGGTTCGCTGAACATGGTCTTGGAGTTGCGCGGCCGACCGTCCAAAGGGCATAGGTTGCGACGTGATGCGCACGTCACAGCGCAGGAGTGTGATGGCACTCTCAAAGGCCGCTTTCGTGAGGAAGCGTGCGAACCAAGGTGGTACCGCGGCGTTATGATACGTTCGTCCTTGATGCATGGCATCAGGGGCGTTTTTTTGTTCCAAAAATTCGAAAAGGAGCATCAGCTGCATGAGTGAACCCATCATTCAAATTCAACATCTGACCAAAACCTTCGGCAGCGGCGAAGGCGCTGTCACCGCACTGGAGGACATCAACCTGGACATCCAATCCGGCGAGATCTTCGGCATCATCGGCCTCTCCGGTGCCGGAAAGAGCACCCTGGTACGGTGCATCAACCTGCTGGAGCGGCCCACCAGCGGCTCCGTGGTAGTAAACGGCAAGGAGATGACCTCCCTGACGGAACGGGAACTCCGTCAGGCCCGCCGCTCCGTCACCATGATCTTCCAGGGCTTCAATCTTTTGATGCAGCGGACAGTTCTGCAGAATGTCTGCTTCCCCATGGAGATCAGCGGCGTATCCAAGCAGCGGCAAAAGGAGCGGGCCTTGGAGCTTTTGGAACTGGTGGGGCTCCAGGACAAGGCCGGTGCCTATCCTGCCCAGCTCTCCGGCGGGCAGAAGCAGCGGGTAGCCATTGCCCGGGCTCTGGCCACAGATCCCAAAGTCCTGTTGTGCGACGAGGCCACCTCCGCCCTGGATCCCACCACCACCGCCTCCATCCTGGAGCTTTTGAAAGACCTCAACGAAAAGCTGGGGGTCACGGTGGTGGTCATCACCCACCAGATGAGCGTCATCGAGGAGATCTGCTCCCGGGTAGCCATCATCGCCGACAGCCACATTGTGGAAAGCGGCGCCGTCAGTGAGGTGTTCCGCCATCCCAAGACCTCCGCCGCCCGGCAGCTTATTATTCCCGGCAGTGAAGCCGCCAGGAAATTCACCGGCCAGGGGAAGGTGTACCGCATCACCTTTGACGGCACCACCTCCGATCAGCCGGTGGTGGCCGGTATGGTGCTGGCCTGCGGGGAACCGGTGAACATCTGGTTTGCCGACACCCGGGACATCGACGGCAAGGCCTACGGCCATATGCTGGTGCAGCTGCCGGAAAATGAAGTCACCGCCGGCCGGATGCTCTCGTATCTGGACGAGGTGGGTGTTACCTATAAGGAGGAATCGCAAGATGCTTACTGCTGAGTTCTGGCTCATGTTCGCCCAGGGCCTGTGGGAAACCCTGTATGTCATGGTGATCTCCACCGTGATCGCCTATATCATCGGCCTGCCGTTGGGTTTGATCCTGTCCGTGACAGATGCCGACGGCCTGCATCCCAGCGCCGGCATCAACAAGGTGCTGGGCACCATTGTGAACCTGCTGCGCTCCGTCCCATTCCTCATCATGGTATTCCTGCTGACCGCCTTCACCCGCCTCATCGTAGGTACCTCTGTGGGAAGCCCCGCCATGATCCCTCCCCTGGTGATTGCCGCTTTCCCCTTTGTGGCCCGGCTGGTGGAGGCCTCTGTCCGGGAAGTGGACCTGGGGGTCATTGAGGCGGCCCAGTCTATGGGCGCCTCCACCCTTCAGATCGTCACCCGGGTGATTTTGCCGGAGGCCACCCCCTCCCTGATCGCCGGTGCCACTACTGCTACCGTCACTATCCTGGGCTATTCCGCCATGGCTGGCATCGTAGGCGGCGGGGGCCTTGGCGCCATTGCCATCAACTACGGCTATTACCGCAAAGAGAGCGCCATCATGTGGGTGGCCGTCGTCCTCATTGTAATCCTGGTGCAAATCCTCCAGGGGGCTGGAAACCGCATTGCGATCCGGTCCGACAAACGCATTCGATAAACCGCTTTTCGCGGTTCATCATAGAAACAACAACCAAGAGATGAAAAGGAGAACCAACCATGAAAAAGCTTTTGACTGTAACCCTCAGCGCCCTGCTGGCGCTGTCCCTGCTGAGCGGCTGCGGCTCTTCCAATACCGAGAGCACTTCCGACACCGGCTCTGAGACCTCCTCCGAAACCAGCGGTGAGACCACCACGTTGAAGGTGGGAGCCAGCATCACACCCCACGCCGAGATCCTGGAGCAGTGCAAGCCCATCCTGAAAGAGCAGGGCATTGAGCTGGAGATCGTGGAGTACACCGACTATGTCCAGCCCAACACCGCCGTGGAGGAGGGCGACCTGGACGCCAACTACTTCCAGCACGTCAACTACCTCAACTGGTTCAATGAGGACTACGGCACCCATCTGGTGAGCGCCTGCACCGTCCACTATGAGCCCTTCGGCATCTACGGCGGCAAGATCTCCTCTCTGGATGAGCTCAAGGACGGCGACGAGATCATCGTCCCCAACGACGGCTCCAACGAGACCCGCGCGCTGCTGCTGCTCCAGCAGGAAGGCATCATCACCCTGAAGGACGGCATCACCGCCGCCTCCAACGCCACGGTTCAGGACATCGACTCCTACAACGTGGATGTCACCATCCGGGAGATGGAGGCTGCTCAGCTGACCCTCTCCCTGCAGGACGTGGCCCTGGCCGTCATCAACGGCAACTATGCCCTCCAGGGCGGTCTCAACGCCGCCACCGACGCCCTGGCCATCGAAGACGCTGAGGGCGACGCCGCCCAGGAGTACGCCAACGTGCTGGCCGTCAAGGAGGGCAACGAGGATGACCCCGCCATTCAGGCTCTGGTGGAAGCCCTCCACTCCGACACCGTCCGGGACTACATCAACAACACCTACAGCGGCGCTGTGGTGCCCCTGTTCTAAGCAATCTTCCATAAAAACCAGAGAGGTCTCAGGACCTCTCTGGTTTTTTGTACGATTTTTACGTCGTTTTCGTTAAGAACTTGTAAAATCTTTTCCTGAAAAAGTCTGGTATTTCCTGAACAGCCATGCTACAATGTGTCTGCTGTCCGGAGATACTTCGGGCAAAAATTGTGTTTGAGGGAGCGGATTTCGGTCATGGCCAACCGGCAAGGGAAACAGTACGAGATCGACATGTGCAACGGCCCCATTCTCTCCAGAATGCTGCGCTTCTCCATCCCGCTGATGTGTTCCAGTGTGCTGCAGCTTCTTTTCAACGCGGCGGATATTGTGGTGGTGGGACGCTGGGCGGGGGACAATTCCCTGGCTGCAGTGGGCTCCAACACCGCGCTCATCGGTCTTCTGACCAACCTGTTTGTAGGTCTGGCAGTAGGTGCCAATACGCTGGCCGCCAAGTACTACGGAGCCCACGACCAGGAGGAGCTCCGCAAGACAGTTCATACCTCCATGCTGCTGAGCCTCATCAGCGGTCTGATCTTGACGGTAGTGGGTGTGGTGGGAGCCAGAACCATTCTCATCTGGATGCAGACTCCCGCCAATGTGCTGGATCTGGCCACACTGTATCTGCGCATCTATTTCCTGGGCATGACCGCCACCATGGTCTATAACTTCGGCAGCGCCCTGCTGCGGGCGGAGGGGGACACCCAGCGCCCGCTGTACTTTCTGTCCCTGGCCGGTGTGGTCAACATCATCCTGAATCTGTTCTTCGTCATCGTCATGAAGCTGGATGTGGCGGGTGTGGCCATCGCCACGGTGATCTCCCAGTGCATTTCCGCCTCCCTGGTGGTGCGCTGCATGGTAAAGGATCTGGGCCCGCTGCATCTGGATCTGCGGCAGCTGCGCCTTCACAAAAAGACGCTGGGGCGGATCCTGCGCATCGGCCTCCCCGCCGGGTTCCAGGGAATCTTGTTCTCCCTCTCCAACGTGGTGATCCAGTCCTCTGTCAACTCCTTCGGGGAAATCATTATGGCAGGCAACTCCGCCGCCGCCAACATCGAGCAGTTTGTCTACGTCTCCATGAACGCTCTGTATCAGGCAACCATCTCCTTCACCAGCCAGAACCTGGGTGCGGGAAACTACCACCGCATCCGCAAAATCATGATCCGGGCCCAGCTTTGTGTCCTGGCGGTGGGGATCCTGCTGGGCAACGCCGCCACCCTCTGCGGCCACACCCTTTTGAGCATCTACTCCCGCAGTCCGGAGGTCATTGAGGCGGGATTGGTCCGTCTTGGCATCGTCTCCCGAACCTACGCTCTGTGCGGTATGATGGACGTCATGGTAGGCGGACTGCGGGGCATCGGCTACTCCGTAACGCCCATGTTGGTTTCCCTCATCGGCGCCTGCGGCCTGCGGCTTTTGATGATCGCCACCATCTTCCAGATGCCGGCGTTCCACTCTATCCAGATGCTCTACTGGTCCTATCCCATCACCTGGATCCTGACATTCTCCGCCCACCTGGTCTGCTATCTGTGGGCCATGAAAAAGCTGCGCCGCCACTTGCTGAACGATGAGATCCCTGCGGCACAGGAAGTCTCCGCATAACATAGATCAAAACCCGCCCTCCGGCACAGTGTCTGTGTGCCGGAGGGCGGGTTTTTGTTTGATAACCTGGGTGTGTATACCGACGGCGTCTTCAGTTCTGGGCGTCGATTTTTTCCTTGAGCTCGTTCAGATACACCCAGCGCTCTGTCTTCTCCTCCAGCCGGGCCTCCAGTTCCGCCTGCTGTGCCTGGAGTTCCTGGAGCTTCACATAGTCGCTGCCGCAGGCCTCCTGGGCTGCCGTACACGCCGCCAGCTGCGCTTCCAGCTCCGCCAGCGTGTCGTCGATGGTCTCAAACTCCAGCTGCTCCTTATAGGAGAATTTCAGCTTCCGCTCCCGGGGGCGTTCCGCCGTGCTTTTGGGACGCTCTGCCCGCTCCGGTACGGCCTCCTCCCGGCGCTTGGCCGCCCAGTCCGACCAGTTGCCGGTATAGCGGCGGATCTCTCCATCCCCCCGGGCCTCAAAGATGGACTCCGCCATCCGGTCCAGGAAGAAGCGGTCATGGGACACCGTGAGAATGGGGCCCGGGAAGCTCTGGAGATAATCCTCCAGAATGGAGAGTGTCGTGATATCCAGATCGTTGGTGGGCTCGTCCAACAGCAGCACGTTGGGCGCCTCCATCAAAACGGAGAGCAGATACAGCCGCCGCCGCTCTCCGCCGGAGAGCCGTCCGATGGGCA
This sequence comes from Dysosmobacter sp., assembly GCF_052306735.1. NCBI lineage: Bacteria > Bacillati > Bacillota > Clostridia > Eubacteriales > Oscillospiraceae > Dysosmobacter > Dysosmobacter sp. The sequence goes on from NZ_DAWBAJ010000010.1 coordinate 12,597, forward strand.
CCGACTGCAGATCTCCAGGGAATAAAAACCGCTCCATCATCTGGTTGGCGGTAAAGGTTCCGGCGTCCGTGCGGACCTCATCGGCAATGTCGTGGATAAAGTCATAGACCCGCTGAGAAAGATCCAGCTCCCGGCCCTCCTGGGAGAAGTGGCCGATCTTGACGGTAGCACCGATCTCCACAGTACCGCTGTCCGGAGCCAGCTCCCCGGCAATGAGCCGCAGCAGGGTGGACTTGCCCGCCCCGTTGTGTCCCACGATGCCGATGCGGTCGTTCCGCAGGAGGGTGTAAGAAAAATCCTGAACGATGGTCTTCTCGCCGTAGCGCTTGCAGACATGATCCAGGGAAATGGTCTTCTTCCCCAGGCGGCTGGAGGCCGCCGCCAGCTGCACGGACTCGTCCGTCTGAGGAGCCTCCCTGCCCAAAAGTTCCTCGTAGCGCTGGATGCGCTCTTTGGACTTGGTGGTGCGGGCTTTGCAGCCCCGCATGATCCACTCCCGCTCCACCCGCAGGATGGACTGGCGCTTGCGCTCGCTGGCCTCCGCCATCTCCGCCCGCTGCTCCTTGAGCTCCAGGTATTTGGAGTAATTGGCCTCATAGTGATAGAGCTTGCTGCGGGAGAGTTCCGTGATGTGGTTGACCACACGCTCCAAAAAATAGCGGTCGTGGGTCACCATCACCAGCCCGCCTTTGAACCGGCGTAGCCAATCCTCCAGCCAGGCCACCATCTCGCTGTCCAGGTGGTTGGTGGGCTCATCCAGGATCAGCACATCCGCCGGATGGATCAGCGCCGCCGCCAGGGCCACCCGCTTACGCTGTCCGCCGGAGAGGGTCCCCACCTTCTGGGAAAAATCCGTGATTCCCAGCCGAGTGAGCATGGCCTTGGCCTCATATTCGTTAAGCGCCCGGAACTCCGCCGGATAGTGGCGGAATACCTGCTCCAGGACCGTGGCCTCCTCGTCCATGACGGGATTTTGCGCCAGAACGCTCACCTGGACGTTAGGATCCCGGGAGACCGTGCCGCTGTCCGGCTCCAGCATGCCGGAGAGGACTTTCAAAAATGTGGACTTCCCGGTACCGTTGATGCCGATGACGCCCACCTTGTCCCCCTCATTGAGATAAAAATTTACATCCTCCAGCAGCTGCCGGCTGCCGAAATTGATGGAAAGATGTTCCGCGGATAAGAGCATGAGGTGCCTCCTTGGTGATTGATCGAACCTATCTTACCACACTCCATGGATTTTTGCTATGCAAAATCACGGGATCTGTGGTATGCTGGAGCTATCGATGAAGGGAAAGGAAGTCGTCCCGCCGCCATGGAATCCATCAGCCACACCGTTTTGCCTCAGGAGGACGGCTGCTCCGTCCGGCACATTCTCAAGGCCGTCCTGCATTTTTCCACCCACGCCGTGGCCCGGCTCACCCGGGTGGCGGACGGCATCCAGGTTAACGGGCAGCATGCCCGCACCATTGACATCGTACACACGGGAGACGTGGTAACCGCCCAGACCGGGGACCACCGCTCCCCCAAGATCCAACCCACCCCGGGAAACTGGGCGCTGCCGGTGGTGTGGGAGGACGAACATCTGCTGGTAGTCAACAAGCCCGCGGGTATGACGGCCCACGCCTCCAATTTTCTGCCAGATACCCCCACCGTGGCGGGGGCACTGGCCTGGTCCCGGGGCTCCGACTTCATCTTCCACTCGGTGAACCGGCTGGACAAGGGCACCACGGGGCTGATGGTGGTGGCCAAGAGCGGATATGTCCACGACCGCCTGCGGCGGATGCTGCACACCGGAGACTTTTTCCGGGAGTACCGGGCGATATGTGTGGGCTGCCCGCCGAAAGCGGAGGGTGTGATCGATGCCCCCATCGGCCGGGATGAGACTTCCACCGTCCGCCGCTGTGTCCGGCCGGACGGCTCCCCTGCCCGCACCTCCTATCAGGTGCTTGCCCGCAAGGGCTCCCTCACCCTGGTGCGGCTGCTGCCCCAGACGGGCCGCACCCATCAGCTGCGGGTGCATATGGCCTTTATCGGCTGCCCCCTGGCGGGAGACTGGCTCTACGGCACGGAGGATCCGGCCCTGATCCCCCGCCCAGCCCTCCACGCCTGCGCCATTACCCTGACCCATCCCATTACCGGCCAAGCGCTGCACCTGACGGCGCCGCTGCCGGAAGATATGGCCCGGCTGATCCCGGAGCCCAGCACGAAAGGAGAAACCACTATGCTCACCTGGAACGTCACCTATCACTGCAAGCGCGGTCAGCGGGATGCCTTCTATCAGGCCATCACAGATCTGGGCGTTGCCGCCAACTCCCGGCAGGAGGCCGGAAACCTCAAGTATGACTACTTCTTCGCCGCCGAGGATCCGGATTCCCTGCTGCTGGTGGAGAGCTGGACGGAACCTGCTTTGCAGCAGGCCCACTGCCAAACGGAGGTATTTGCCAAGCTCCAGGCTCTGAAAGCGGAGTATTGTGAGACGGTCACCATCGATAAATTCGGCGACAACGGATAACCGGCCCCAAAAAGGCGGGACAGGCAATGCCTGTCCCGCCTTTCTCATCTGGCTTCCATCCAGGTTTTTACGGATTGCACTGTTTGCAGGGCGCATATCCCTGGGCAATCAGATCCTCCCGGCTGCCGGTATACTCCTGGCGGTTGGCATCGCTGATGGAGGCCGCACCGGAGCAGTCCGGCAGGTGGAATTTATGGCTGTTGGTATTGAGGATGTAAGTGGCCTCCTCGGTCGCCTGGGTCTGGGTATTTTCCGTGGTGCCGCCATCCTCTCCCACCGGCTCCGTCACGGTTTCCGCCGGGGTCTCCTGCTCCTCCGGCTCCTCACCGGAAAGCCAGCTCTCCCCTGTGGCGTAGTCGATCTCCACTCCGGGCTGGACGTTGTACACATACACATTGAAGCAGACCCCGGCGCCCTCGTCCTCCACACTGTAGGCCTCCATCTGCACGCCGTCGGCCACCAGGTTGAGATCCTCGAAAACCGGCGTCACCCGATAGAGTACATGGTTGCCGGTCTCCTGCACATAGTCCGCCACCTCATCTTCAAAGGGCAGCATCCCCTCCACATTCATGTAGCGGGTGCCGGTGATGAGATTTTCCTCGTTGGCGTTCTCCCCGGTCAGCTGATAGCCGATGAGATGGCAGCGGTTGTAGAGGTACTTGCCGTCCACGATGTCATACTTCACCGTCTGCCAGCCAGTGGGCTTCACCTGGCCGATCTCACCACGCTCCTCCGTGGGCATCAGATCCTGTCCCACATTGGCGTAAGCGGGGCCGCAGCGTCCCAGAAGATCCAGGGGGCTGTACGATTCAAAGGACTCCGTGGTCATATCTGCCTGGGGAAAATCCGGCTGGTTGTCGTCAATGACCACATAGGGATCCCCGGAAAAAGCCGGCAGATCCTCCATGGAAAAGGAGACCTGGGTCCCCCCAAATCCCGCAAGCCCGGCACAGCCGGAGAGCAGGATACAGCCGCAAAGAAATAAGGTGCAAAGGGTTCTGCGCAAGATCTTCATACAATACCGCCGTTTCTCTCCGTTATAAAATCAAATCCACCGACAGCGCCGCCGCCTCATCCAGCATCTGCTGGAAGGCCTGTGGATCCGTCATGCCCTTGTGCTTGTCCGGCTCGATCCGTGCCGCCAGGGCTTTGAGGGTCTCGTTTTCCGGATCATCCTGCAGCAGCAGTCCGCACAGCCGCTGCACCGACTCGATCATCCGAAGGGGGCCGTAATAGTGGGGCTCCCCGTTCAATCCCGCGGCGCTGGTGGTCATGTAAACCAGCAGCTCCCGGGCATCCATCTGATTCATACGTTCTCCTTCCAGCCGTTCCAAAACAGCACTTCCTCCATGGGCTTGCGGGCGGGGCAGCGGGGCTCCCCCTCCGGATAGCCGATGGTCACCAGCAGCTCGATGCGGGCAGTGTCCGGCAGGCGCAGCACCTTGCGCACCGCCGCCTCATTATAGGACTTGATGGCACAGGTACCCAAGCCCAGATCCACCGCCCGGAGCATCAGGTTCTCCGCCGCCATGGCGGCGTCCATCATACAGCCGTACTCCAGGGAGTGGGCACTGCCCCGCCGGGCCACCTCCTCCAGATCCGAGCAAATCACCAAAATCACCGGAGGATGTCCGCTGAGCCCCGGGCTCACCAGATCCACCTTCCGCACCAGATCTGCATCCGTCACCATCACGAACCGCCAGGCCTGGAGATTGCTGGCTGTGGGGGCCGCACAAGCCGCCTGTACCAGCTGTTCCAGCGTCTCCCGGTCCACCGGACGATCTGCGAATTTCCGGATGCTCCGGCGCGCCGTCAGGGCCTGTATTGTCTCCATCATACTCGCCTTCCTTTCATAAGTCCAATGATTTCTTTTACAGCCAACCTGTCAGCAAAAACAGGATGGGAATGGTGACCATGCACCCCAGGGTGCTCACCAGCACCATGGCCGCCGCGAACCCCTCGTCCAGATCATACTGACTTGCAATGGTACAGGAGGTGGTCATGGCGGGGGAACCGGAAATCAGCATCAGCGCCATGGCTCCCTCCCGGGGCAGGAGGCGGGAGGCCAGCACAAAGACCGCCAGCGGCACAGCCAGCAGCTTCACCGCCATGAAGATCACTGCCGGCCGCAGCAAGCCCCGGCCTCCCCGCTGCAGATAGTACATGCCGCAGCCCACGTAAATAAGCCCCAGAGAATCGCTGATAGCACTGACAGACTGGATGGGAGAGAGCACGATCTCCGGAATGGAAAGGCCCAGGGAGTTGATGCACAGCGTCGCCAGCAGCGCTGCCATAATGGGATTGGCCAGTTTTTTCAGGGCGGGCAGGATCCCGCCTGCCCGATGCCCGCTGCTCATGGTATACAAAGTCAGGCCCAGTGTCCAGACGAAAAAGGTATCCACCGCTGAGGAGATGGGTATGTACTGCTGCCCGCCCTCCGGGGAAAAAAGGCTCATGGCCAGGGGAATGAATACAAACGCGTGGTTTCCTCCCACGCAGTCTCCCCGGTAGACCGCCGCCGCCTTGGGTTCCAGTCCTGTCAGATGGGCCGTCAGCAGTCCCGCTGCCCCCATCAGCAGGTACATGGCTGCCTGACAGCCGACAAAAACGCCGTATTCCCCCAGACTGGCAAAGGTGGTTCCCCGCTGCACCAGCAGCGTTACGATCAGGCAGGGCAGCACCACTTTCACCAAAAAGGCGGAAAAGGCCGGCAGGCTTTCCCTTGTCACAATGCCTGCCCGGGCGATCCCCGCCCCCAGCCCGATCAGGATCAGGAATCCTGCCAGCTTGGGCAAAAGCACACTCAAATATTCCATCTCTCTCCCCCTCCATGAAAGAAAGCCCCCGTTTCAACGGAAACAGGGGCTTTCTTCGTTTCATATCCGCAAATCAGTCCTTTTTCACCAGGCCCAGGGTGGCGGTAAAGAAGCTGTACAGGGCGGAACCAGCCAGGGCACCGGCACCCAGGATGGTCAGCGTTGCCTCGTTCTCGGGGTTGCGCTTGACCGCGATGTAACGGATCAGCAGGGCCACCAGGATGGTGATGCCGTTGATGGTGCTGCCCACCAGCAGGCCGGTGGCAAAGAGGATGCCGATCTGCTTATGGCCGCCCAGCCACTGGATGACGGCACCGGGAATGGCCCAGATCACCAGCCACTTGGCCACTTCCGCACTGGTGCCGGCCTCGATGGTGGACTTGTAGGTGTTGCTGACGGCAACGAACAAGCCCTGGTCAAAATACTTGTTGGCAAAAAGCAGGGCCATCACAAAAGCCACGGCAAAGCCGAAAAGCTCGGCGCCGAACTGCTGCTTGCGGCCGAACTTCTCCAGCTCGGGATCCTTGCCCTCACCGCGAAGGATATAGCCGCACTTGAGGTCGTAGGCCATATCGGAGAAGCAGGGGCCGGTGGCGGCGGTGTAGCCCGCCAGGATGCCCAGAGCCAGCGGGGGGAAGCCGATGAGCATGCCCACAATCAGGAAGATCAGGGCGGTGGCAAAGCCGGGGAACCAGCCGGAGTGCATGGCGGAAATGCCCACGATCAGCTCGGAAGCCAGGGCGGCAAAGGCGGCGAAAAGCACCCAAAGAATAAACATGGGGATGCTCATATCCGTCAGCAGGCCGCAGACCAGAGCCAGGACCAGGGCCACCAGTGCGTAGGCCCCGAAGCCAATACCCATGGCGCCCTTCATGTTCTTCATGCTGGAGGTGAACTGGCTGGCAGCAGAGGAATCTCCGCCGGACTTCTTGGTGAGCATAATGCCGCACTGGATCAGAGAGACAATGCCCGCGCCCACCATGATGCCGTGAGGCAGGTAATTCAGGGAGATGTAATCGCTGTAGACAAAGCCCTCGCCGAAGATGTTCCCCACAAAGTCAAAGGAGAAGCCAAACAGGGAGAAGGAGAAAGCGTTGGTCTTGATGATGCCGATGATGATGCTGCCGATACCCAGAGCCATCATAGCCCAGAAGTTGCCGAACCAGGAAACGCCCAGCAGATCCATGGGGATGCCGGCAGCCTTGCCCACGGCGCCCATCACCATACCGATGATAATGCCGAACGCCTTCTTGCCCTTTTCGATGACGGCCAGCAGCGTCTCCGCGCAGGCAACGCCCGGAGGCCACGCACCCTCGGCGGGGAACATGGGCGTATCAAAGCAGCGGTAAAGGATGGACGCATCAATGACCGTAGCCAGGGTGCATCCGATCAGCATGGGAACCATCAGCTCCGGATAGCCCATGACCACGGGGATACCGATGGTCAGCAGCATGCAGTTGGCCACGGAGAATGTGGCGCCGGAGATAGAGGTCTGGATCAGGTTCTGGCGGTGGATATTGCGGAATTTCTTACACACACTCAGCGGGATCCGGGAAAACACGATGGCAAACAGTGCGCCTACCAAAGACGTGTTGGGGGTGGTTCCGGTGGCCACGATCAGTTCCATGCCGATGATGGCGCCCAGAACACACATGATGGTGGCAAAAATCAGCGAAGCCGGCTCATACCACCTGGGGTGCTCTTTGGCAGTGATGCCAAGGCCGGTAAGGTTTTTATCTTCCATTTCTCATCCTCCTTGGGGCGGGACTTTCTTTCTGCAACACGGCAAAGAAAATGAAAGTTCCCTATGTAATATATGCAGATTACATCATCACGGAAATTTTGTCAATCCCTGTCAAGGCTCTTGACGAGCTCTGTTGTTTCGGCTATTGTTATAATCAATATCCCAAGTTTTTTCTGATATTTTCTCTTTTTACCAGTATTTTTCCCCGATTATTCATTTTTCCTATTATAGGAATCAAGTTTTCTATTTTCGGCCGAGCTTCTTCAGTTTCTGCAAAAATATGCAAGTATTATTTTTTCTTATGCAAATTATTGGAGAACATTTCAGCCGTAATTGGGAGGAGCCATATGAAACTGAACGCATCCGATGTGCAGATCATCTCCCTGGGCGCTCACGTTCTGGGCGGCGGAGGAGGCGGCCCCGCCGACCGTGGCCTGCGCTCCGCCAAAGAGGCCTTTGAGCTGGGCTGCGTGGAACTGGTGGATCTGACCAATCTGCCGGATGAGGCACTGGTGGTAACCGTCTCCGGCGTAGGGGCCCCCTCCCGGACGGCATCCATGTACACCAGTGCCCATTATCTGCGGGCGCTGGAGCTGATGGAGGAAGCCGTCGGCTGTCCCATCGGCGGGTTCATTCCCTCTGAAATGGGGGCCAATGCCGCTTTCGGCCCTATGCTCCCCGCGGCAGCCCGGGGACTTCCGCTGCTCAACGCCGCCTGTGACGGGCGCGCCCATCCTCTGGGCACCATGGGATCCCTGGGACTGGCGTCAGACCCTTTGTATCAAACCATTCAGGTGGCCTGCGGCGGTCTGCGGGAAAACGGCACGTATACGGAGCTGGTATCCACAGGCTCTGTGGCCACCACCGCCAAACTCTGCCGCAGCGCGGCGGATCTGGCCGGCGGCCGGGCTGTGGTGGTACGCAATCCGGTGCGTGTTGGATACCTGCGGGAGCACGGGGCCGTGGGCTGTTACACCCAGGCCATGGAGCTGGGACGGGCCATGTCCGCAGCTGCACCGGCGCTGCGTCCCCAGGCGGCAGCAAAATTTCTGGGAGGGCGGATTGCCGCCTGCGGCACAGTACAAGCCTTTTCCCTTCTCTCGGAAAACGGGCTGGATCACGGAAGCTGCACCATAGCAGCAGGCTCAGAGCGTTTCCAACTGACCTTTTACAATGAGTTCATGACCATGGAGCATGGAACTGAACGGCTGGCCACCTTCCCCGATCTCATCACCGTCTTTGACTGTGCTGCCGGTACGGTGCTCAATACAGCAGACCTGCAGGACGGGATGGAGGTTGCGGTGCTTACTGTACCCCGGCAGCGGCTGCTCTTGTCCTCCGGCGTACGGGACGGCTCCCTCTATGAGGAGCTGGAGCGGATCGTCCGCAGGGAGATGCGCTCCTTCATATCTGATGTACTGATTTAAATCCGGCGGGCGGGCAGAAGCCTCCCAGCTCCTGCCCGCCCGCAGCCCATTCTTTATTTTTCCGGGAAGTGCTCATCGTCCAGGGGAGGACATTCTCCGCAGGACTCGGGCGCACCCAGAGCCTCGTTGATCTGCCTGCCCAGCTGACGCAGCAGCCGCAGCCGTTCTCGGAACACCTCCGGCGTCATCTCCGAGAGATATCCGCCGGTGCTCAATCCTGCAGTACAGGTTCCATGGCTGTCAAAGAGAGGCACGGACATCCCCCAGATATCTTTCGTGGTAGCTTGCTCCGTGTAGTCGTACCCCCGCTGGCGGATGCGCTCCAGCTCCCGGCGCAGTCCCGTCTTGGTGTTCTCATCCATAAAGAGCCCTGCCAAGTATTCCTCCCGCTTGTCCTCATCCATAAAAGCCAGCAGGATCCGGTGGGAGGCTCCCGCATGGAGGGGATAGCTCCTGCCCACATAGAGCGTGTCGTTTTGATCCTGTATGGAGCGAAACCGCTCCACCACCACGCTGCGCATATCCAGACAAGCCGTCATGGTGACGGTATAGCCGCTCTGGCGAAAGAAATCCCACATGTAGCGGCTGGCCACCGCCCGGGCCTTGTGGGCCTGGACACCCTTGAGGCCCACCGCCACCATGGCCGGGCCCACCCGGTAGGTCTTGTCCTCATCCTGCAGCAAAAAGCCGTGGACGGTGAGTGTGTAGAGCAGGCGATACGTCACCGTGCTGCTGAGATTCATCCGCTTTGCGATGGTGGTCAGGGAGAGATTCTCCCCGTCCAAAAAAAGCTGTAAGATCTTTAAGGTTCGTCCTGCGGTCTGCAGATAGTTGGGATCGTCCCGGTAATTAGCGGGTTCCTTGCCGCGCATGTGATCACTCCTTTCACGAAAGCATCCCCACAAGTGGGGGGTTTCCGGTTTCCTACTGCAATTTAGGAGATATTATAAGCGCTCGTCCGGGAAATGAAAAGGTCAATTCCTCCGAAATCCGCCGCTTGACACAGGCGTCTCCATGTGCTATTTATGAATACGTGTAAAAACTGTATATATTTTTGTGTATTTTTGCGTGCTTTTTATGGATTTTACCCTTTCGTTTTCCGAAAATCGGATTTTGATTTACGTTAAACGGACAATCCTCACCGAAAAGCACACGTGGTACAAATCAAGAGAAAGAAGTTGATCCTATGGCTGAAGAAAAAATGCTGCTGGATCGCCAGGCGGGCCGCTGGGCCATGCTGGGCGGCTGCATTCTGGGGGGAGGCGGCGGTGGTGCCGCGGCGCTGGGCGAGATGCTGCTGGAAAAGCTCTCCACCCTGCCCCCCCTGTATCTGACCCCCCTGGACGAGATCGATCCCGACGCCACCATTCTCTCCGTCTCCCTGGTAGGCGCTCCCGCCGCCAAAGAGCAGTTCCTCCGGGCTGAGGACATGGTCCGCACTGTGGAACTGTTCCGGCTGAATAACCCGGACGTGAAGCTGGGCGCCATCATGACCAATGAGAACGGCTACTGCGCCACCGTCAACGGCTGGGTGCAGGCAGCAGCACTGGGGCTCCCCCTGGTGGATGCCCAGTGCAACGGCCGGGCCCACCCCACCGGCGTGATGGGCAGCATGAATCTCCACCGGGATCCCGGCTACATCACCACCATGACCTGCGCCGGCGGCAATTCCGAGACGGGGCGCTATGTGGAAGGCGTCTTCCGGGGGACCATCAACCGCACCGCCGCCCTGGTGCGGGCCGCCTCCGTGGAGGCCGGCGGCGTGGTAGGCGTGGCCCGCAACCCCGTCACTGCTGCCTATGTCCGGAAAAACGGCGCCGTGGGCGGTATTTCCCAGGCCATCCGCCTGGGACAGGTGTATGAAGAGGGGCTCAAGACCTCTCCGGAGGCTGCCGTCCATGCCGCAGCGGATTTCCTCCACGGAACCGTCCTCTGCCGGGGTACCGTGGAGCACTGCGAACTCCGGGGCGAGGGTGGCTTTGACGTGGGCTTTGTCCGGGTGGCTGGCTGTGAGCTGACCTTCTGGAACGAGTACATGACCCTCAGCGATGCCTCCGGCATCCGGGCCGCCACCTTCCCGGACCTCATCATGACGGTGGACGCCGCCACAGGCCGCCTGCTGCCCTCCTCCGATATCCGGGAAGGGCAGGACGTCTACGTGCTTACCACCCACAACCGCAATCTGAACCTGTCTCCCACCATGTATGACAAGGAACTGCTCCGCCAGGTGGAGGACATCGTCCATCTGCCCATTCTGGAGCCTCTGGGCCTGTGAGAAGGAAAGGATCGAACTCTATGGAACTCAAGGAAATTGGAAAGAACATGCTCACCAGCTGCCTGAACGTGAAGGCCGGCGAGCAGGTGCTCATTGTCACCGATGACAAGAAGATCTCCATCGGCACGGCTCTCTATGAGGCGGCCCAGGAGCTGGGGGCTGAGGCCCTGATGATGACCATGACCCCCCGGCAGGTCAGCGGCGAGGAGCCTCCCGCCGCCGTGGCCGCCGCCATGAAGGCCGCCGACGTGGTGATTGCTCCCATGGCCACCTCCATCACCCATACCCGGGCCAAGATCGAGGCCGCCAAGGCCGGCGCCCGGGTGGCCACCATGCCCAACATCACCGAGGACATGTTCAGCCAGGGCGCCATGACGGCGGACTACGACGTGGTCATGGATCTGACGCTGCGGGTGACGGAGCTTTTGAGCAAAGCCTCCACCGCCCGCATTGAGAAAGACGGCTGCGTGCTGACCATGGATCTCACCGGCCGCCCCGGCATCCCCAGTCCCGGTGTCTACCGGGAGAAGGGCCAGTCCGGCAACCTTCCCTCCGGCGAGGCCTACATCGCCCCTCTGGAGGATGGCTCCAACGGTGAAATGATCATCGACGGATCCATGGTTGGGCTGGGCAAGCTGGACGCTCCCCTGCGCATCCGGGTGGAAAACGGCAAGCTGCAGGAGATCACCGGCCCCCGGTCCCAGGAGCTGGGCATCCTGCTGGCCAACGAGCGCAACGCCACCCTCTGTGAGCTGGGCATCGGCACCAACTACGCCGCCCGGGTCACCGGCATCATCCTGGAGGATGAGAAGGCCTACCACACGGTACATGTAGCCTTCGGTACCAACATCGGCTTCCAGGGCACCAACAAGGCTGACTGCCATATGGACGGCATCATCCTCAACCCCACGCTCTATCTGGACGACCAGCTGATCCTCAAGGACGGCGAGTTCGTCATTTAAACTTCCATAAGGAGGACTGGATATGGATTCCTACCGCATCGGTGTCATCCGGGTACTGACCACGGAAGACCCGGAGCTTTTGAACCTCCACGGCCGCCTGCTGGAGCGGTACTTCCCCATGTTCCGCGTGGAATCCCGCTGCATCCCCGACCAGTATGAGGGCATCCACGACGACGCCACCATGGCAGCAGGCGTTCCCAAGGTAGTGGCCATGGCCCGGCAGATGTACGAGGAGGGCTTTGACGCCATCATTGTCAGCTGCGCCGGTGACCCCGGCGTCCGGGAGGCCCGCTCCGCCGTCCCTATCCCCGTAGTGGGCGGCGGTGAGAGCACCGCTTCCCTGGCCCAGTTCTACGGTGGAAAAGCGGGCACGGTGGGCATCACTGCCGATATCCCCGAGGCCTACACCCGCATTCTGGAAGGGCACATCATTCCGGAAGCGGGCATCGGCAAGGGCGTGGTCAGTACGCTGGACCTCATGACTCCGGCGGGCTTTGCCGCCACTGTAGATGCCGCCCGGGATCAGCAGGCCAAGGGTGCAGAGGTTCTGGCCCTCAGCTGCACCGGCATGTCCACCATCGGCATCGCTCCCGCCCTGGAGCGGGAACTGGGCATCCCCGTATTGGATCCCGTCATGTGCGAGGGACTTCTCACTCTGTTTGAACTTCTGCGCCGTGCGCAGCTTTCATCTTCCGCCTCCCAGGCGGAGCAAAACTAAGGAGGAATTACTATGCTTATCAAACAGCTCATCGAGGTCTTTGACCTTCTGGACAGCAGCACCGTCACCGGTGCCGACGTGGTGGCCTATCTCAAGGGCATCAATCCCAACGCCAACGTGGAGACCTACCCCCTGGTTGGGCCCCGGGGCAAGACCGACATGGTGAAGGTCCGCATCCCCGGCACCAGCGGCAAGACCTCCGGCGGCAGCGCCCCCACCATCGGCATCCTGGGACGTCTGGGCGCCATCGGTGCCCGTCCTGAGATGATTGGCTATGTCTCCGACGGCGACGGCGCTCTCGCTGCTCTCACCGTGGCTGCCAAGCTGCTGGACATGCAGGTGAAAGGCGACTTTCTGCCCGGCGACGTGTTCATCTCCACCCATGTAAGTCCCTTCGCTCCCACCCAGCCCCATGATCCCGTTCCCTTCATGAGCTCTCCTGTGGATACCTACCAGATCAACCAGGAGGAGGTCTCCCCCGAGCTGGACGCCATTCTCTCTGTGGATACCACCAAGGGCAACCGGGTCATCAACACCCGCGGCTTCGCCCTCTCCCAGCCGGTGAAGGAGGGCTGGATCCTTCGTCTGCCGGAGTCCATCCTGGACATCATGCAGCGCACTACCGGCCGTCTGCCCTATGTGTTCCCCGTGAATATGCAGGACATCACCCCCTACGGCAACGATGTCCATCACCTCAACAGCATCATGCAGCCCTGCACCTGCACCTCCGCTCCCGTGGTGGGTGTGGCCATCACCACCGAGACCATGGTCCCCGGCTGCGGCACCGGCTGCAGCCACTTCACCGACGTGGAGGAGGCCGCCCGCTTCATGCTGGAGACCGCCAAGTCCTTCGGCCGCGGCGAGTGCACCTTTTATGACGAGGAGGAGTATGCCCGCCTCCAGAAGCTCTACGGCTCCATGAAGCACCTGCAGACTCTGGGCAACAAGTAATCATCGTTCCCCGGCCGGAGAAGCTCTCCGGCCGGGGGCCTATTTAGGAAAGGAGCACGGTTCCCTATGAAAATCGGCGCCATTACCATCGGACAGGCTCCCCGCACAGATGTCACAAGCGACATTATGGACATCTTTGACGGCAAGGTGGAGCTTTTGCAGCGGGGCGGGCTGGACGGCCTCACCCGGGACCAGATTGCCGCATTTCAGCCAGAGGAGGGGGACTATGTCCTGGTCTCCCGGCTGCTGGACGGCTCCTCCGTCACCTTTGCCGAGCGCTACATCCTGCCCCGGCTTCAGGAGGCCATCCATGAGCTGGAGGATCAGGGTGTCCGGCTCATCGTCTTTTTCTGTACCGGCAAGTTCCCCGCCTCCCTCACCGCCAAGGTACCCCTGATCTACCCCTGCGACATTCTGGATCGGGTGGTTCCTCTGCTGAGCAAGACCTCCCACATCATCACCGTGACCCCCTCCCCCCTCCAGGTGGAGCAGTGCCAGGAGAAGTGGGGCCAGTTTGTGGAAAAGGTCACCACCATCCCCGCCTCTCCTTACGGACCTATGGGAGACCTGGAAGCTGCCGCCCGGAAAGTTCGGGATCTGGACGGCGACCTGGTGGTGCTGGACTGCATCGGCTTCACGCAGGAGATGAAGGAGCTCTTCGCCCGGGAGAGCGGTAAGCTGGTGGTCCTGCCCCGGACTTTGCTGGCCCGGGTGGTCTCCGAACTCACCGACGTGGCCCAGTGATTTACCCTTGCCGTTTCGATTCCCCGGTATTGCCCCACGGGCAGTACCGGGGAATCATTTTTCATCTGGCGGCGGAACAAACAGGTTTTGACATGCCCCTCGTGGTATGCTGGTCACACAGAGCGGAGTGGGATCTCCCCTCCGTTCAGACCGTGAGACAGGAGCAGCCTTATGAACAAAACACGCATTCTGGCGGCCGCGTTGTGCGCCGGTGTTCTGATCCCGGCACTGGCCGCCCTCCATCATGCCCAGGCGGCAGAATCTGAAACAGCCCTCTATTCCCTGGAGGCAGAGGTGGTGGATGTTCTGGATCACGCCACCGTATTCGGCCAGGTGGATGGCCCGGCCCCCTCCTCCATCACCTATGAAGCAGCAGGGGTCTACACCGCTGACATCCCCTACCTGCTGACCATGGACTCCATGGGCACATCCGACCCCGCCGATGATGAGATCCTGGTGGTATGGGGGTGCATGAGCGGAGGGGACTAAAATGCAAGGAACCGTCCGGCGTATGCCGGACGGTTCCTTCTTGTAAATGCAGCATCTTTACATTTTAGAGAACACACTTCTCACACGGAGTCAGTCCGCGGCTGAGGGCCTCTTCCAAGGTAGATTCATAATACGTTCCGCCATTGCAGTTATTATCGTAGTGGTACCGCTTGCCGGTCTCCGTAACATAGACCGTCTTCATCTCACTGTCAGCAGGCGCACTGGTCTCCGGGACAGTCAGATCCACAAAGCCGGAAAAGTCCGGATAGGTGATCCTGACATTCTTGCCCATGGCATTGATATCCATGGACATATCCATCTTGATTCCCAGATTGACCGCCATGGTTCCCTCTTCTCCGCCGTCCAGGTTCATGGTCAGCGCGGCATCCACCACGGCGGTGCAGTCCTTCAGACGGCCGCCGGAGGAAACCGTATACGTATAGGTGCAGTCCTTCAGCTCCAGCGCCATATCCAGGCCCACTTCTTCAGGCAGCGCATCCCCCAGCATACCGACGAGATCCTGAACCATGCCGGAGACTGCGTTGTTGAGCTTGAGGGTGTAGACCGTATTTCCGCCGGAGGTCTTGGCGGTAATGGAATCGATCATGGGTAGCATGGCCCCGTTCATCTGAGAAACGCTCTGATCCAACAGCTCCTGATAGAGCGCCATGAACGCATCCATGCCCTCCGCCTGATACTTGACTTTGCTGGTCTCCCCATTCATCTCCGTCTGAACATAGATCCAGCCGTCCTTCATCCACTCGCCCATATTCATGGTCTCACCCAGGATGGTGGTCTCCATGTTGATGGCCATCTGGGGTTCCTCCGCCAGGATCATCTGCACCCGGCCGGAGGCGGTCATGCCAAGTTGCATCTGCTCATCCAGCGGTTCACCGCTGTCGGTGCCGGAGAGTGCCAGATCCATCTGCATGTCCATGTCAAAGTCCGTATCCAGGCCGCCGTTCATGGCGTCGGAGGAAGCGGAGAGCAGAGCCCGGTACGTCTCGATCTTCTGGGTAATGGGCTGGGCTGCCTGGGCGTCCACGGCGCCGCTTTCCACCAGGCTCTTGAGCAAATAGGCACTGCCGTCCTTGAGATCCGCGGCCAGAGCCTGATACGTCACGGCAGCGAGATCATCCCGCAGGAAAGTCCCGCCAAACATGGAAGTATCAAACAAGCCCTTGGTAACGGCAAACTCCGGTGCCTGGGCATAGTCGAAATCCTTGCCGTCCTCATAGCCCAGCGCCCGCAGCAAAAACACCGTGTACTGCTGGGCACTGCACGGGGCTGC
This sequence comes from Dysosmobacter sp., assembly GCF_052306735.1. Lineage (NCBI taxonomy): Bacteria > Bacillati > Bacillota > Clostridia > Eubacteriales > Oscillospiraceae > Dysosmobacter > Dysosmobacter sp. The sequence goes on from NZ_DAWBAJ010000010.1 coordinate 28,529, forward strand.
GGAGCCGAAGGTGGTGGCGCTGGTGCCGTTGGTCAGGCCGTTGGTGTACAGCCAGGCCACATACGGAGCGGTAAAGTCACTGACATCCGTAAAGGGGTGGGAGATGGTACCTGCCTCGTAGTCGGCAGCAGCCTGCTCCTCTGCACCGTAGAGCCGTACCAGCATAATGGCGGCTTCGGAGCGGGTGGGCGCCCGATCCAGCTCAAAGCCCGCCTCGGTGCCGCGGAACACGCCGATGGCGGACAAATCCTTTGCCGCAGCGTCAAAATCAGACGCGGAGGCAGCCACGGTCAGCGCCATGGTCAACAGCAGCACCGTGACAAGGGACGTTAGAAAACGCTTCATAGAACTGCTCCTCTCTTTTCGGCTCTCGCCTTTTTCCGTATTTTTATCATAATCCCGCCTGTTGAAGCCGTCAAGCAGGTCTTGAAAACAAGTTGCGGCGATATATGGTTTTTTAACACCGTTCATATTATCATGATTTTGGCTCCGCATGGACACAATCTCCCAGAGGGATGTTGCCATTTGGTAACATTTTTCTGGGTGATAAATGATGGAAATCAAGCGTATGCGAGATCTGAGAGAAGATGCCGACAAAACGCAGCAGTGTATCGCCGACTATCTGAACATGCACCGCAGTGTATATCGCCGCTATGAGAGCGGGCAACGGGAAACCCCTGCATGGGTCGTGATGAAGCTGGCGGATTTTTACCACGTCAGTACCGACTACCTGTTGGGCCGTACCGACGATCCCACGCCGCCCCGGAGCAAATGAGAAAGCTGGCGGTCTTCGCCCTGGCCTTTGCCGCCGGGATCTTCCTTGCCCAATACGCCCTGCCGGGGGACTGGCTTCTCCCGGCGGCATTTGTATGCCTTGGAGGGGCCTGCCTTTCCCTGCTGCTGCCCTGGCGGCTGCGCCGCCGGGTATTGCCGGCGGGGGTAGCCCTGGCGCTGGCTCTGGGCTATAACTGGCTCTATATCCGGCAGGTGCAGCAGCCTCTGGAAGCTCTGGCAGGCACGGAACACTCCGCCGCGGTGATGACCGTGTGCAGTGAACCTGCCGCCACGGATTACGGAGCCCGGGTCACGGTGCGCCTGGAGGGGTATCCCCACGGCAAAGTGACCTACTACGGCACGGAGGCTCTGCTGGATCTGGATCCCGGCCAAACCATCACGGCGGATGTGCAGTTTCAAAGCGCCGCCCGCATCCGGGACAGCGAGCTGACCACCTTTACTTCCCGGGGCGTGTTTCTGCTGGCCTATTCCCGGGGCGATGAGACCTTTGGGCCCGGTACCTCCGGATCCTGGCGCTGGCTCCCACTGCTGGCGGGCCGCGCCATGAACGATACCATCTGCCGCATTTTTGACGGCGACACCGCCGCTTTTTTGCAGGCCATGCTGATCGGGCGCAGCGGCAATCTCTCCGTCCAGGCAGAGACGGACCTGCGCCAGGCAGGCCTTTCCCACATTTTGGCGGTATCGGGGATGCACTGCTCCTTCCTGGTATCCCTGCTGTCTTTGTTCGCGCTGGGCCAAAAACGCCGCCTGGCCCTGTGGGGCATCCCCATTTTGATTTTCTATGCACTTCTCACCGGAGCCAGTCCCTCTGTGGTTCGATCCTGCATCATGGCGATTTTCGTTTTGTCGGCGCCGCTGCTGCGCAGAGACAGTGATCCCATTACCTCCCTCTCGGCGGCGCTTCTGGTGATCTTACTGCAAAACCCCTTTGCCGCCGCCTCTATCAGTTTGCAGCTGTCCTTCTCCTCCGTGGCCGGATTGCTGCTGGTGTCGCCCCGGCTGTATCAGACGCTTTTGGGCAGCAAAACCCGTGGGAGGGTATACCGCTTCCTTGCCGCCAGCTTTTCCGCCACCATCGGCGCCCTGGTGTTCACCACGCCTTTGACGGCGGCGTACTTCAATATGCTGGTTTTGATCGCGCCTGTAAGCAACCTTCTTTGCCTGTACGCGGCGGCAGGCGCTTTTATTTCCGGGATCGTCTCGGTTGGCTTGGGGATGGCCTCTTCTGCACTGGGCTCGCTTTTGGGGCTGGCGCCCCAGGCGCTGGTGTGGTATATTCTAAAAGCAGTCCATCTGCTCTCGCAAATCCCGGGTCACGCAGTCTATTTTTCCAACCCCTATCTGAAATACTGGCTGCTCTATGTCTATCTGCTCTTTTCGGCGGCATGGCTGATCCGCAGCGGCGGCAGGCGGAAATACGCTTTGGCCGCCGGCCTGGCGGCAGGCACCCTGGTACTGACCCTTCGGGCAGGGGCCCTGCGCTATGGGGACGGCACTCTGGACGTGCAGGTACTGGACGTGGGTCAGGGGCAGTGTGTGCTTGTGTACTCCGGTGGGTCATGTACCCTGGTGGACTGCGGCAGCGCCAACAGCTGGTATGACCCTGGCACCATCGCCGCGGACACTCTGTACAGTATGGGCTGCGGCCGTCTGGAGCACCTGGTGCTGACCCACTACGATACCGATCACATCTCCGGCGTGGAGACGCTGCTGTCCCGAATAGATGTGGAAACCCTGGTGGTGCCGGGCCTTCCGGACTCCGCTGCCGGGAACGCCCTTCTGGAGGCCGCCCGGGAGCAGGGAACACAGGTTCAGATCCTTCGGGAGGAAACCGTCTGGGATCTGGGAGCGAGTACGCTGACCGTCTATCCGCCTTTGGGAGACGGGGAAAGCAATGAGGCGGGGTTGAGCATTTTGTGCTCCTCCGGAGACTTTGACCTGCTGATCACCGGGGATATGGACTCCAACACAGAGGAGCAGCTGCTTTCCACCTACGACCTGCCGGATCTGGAGGCCCTGGTGGTAGGCCACCACGGCTCCAAATACTCCACATCAGAAGCGCTTTTGTCCACCCTGACACCGGAGCTGGCCTTTATCAGCGTGGGGGACAACAGCTACGGCCACCCCTCCGATCAGGCGTTGTGGCGGCTGGTGCAGGCGGGGGCAGCCATCTACCGCACCGATCTGCAGGGAACCATCCATCTTACCGTCAACTGAGGAATCAACGATTATGGCATATCAATCATCCAAGAAAACGACATCCAAATCCAACGAGGCCTTCCGCCAGCTCAAAAGCGACCTCTCCGCCGGTACGCTGGGCTGTGCCTACCTCTTTTACGGAGAGGAGAGCTACCTGCGGGAATACTACCTGGGAGAACTGCGCAAAGCTCTGGTTCCGGCGGGATTTGAGGAGTTCAACTACCACCGGGTAGAGGGCAAGGATCTGACCGTACAGGCTCTGTCGGAAATGGCAGAGGCCATGCCTATGCTCTCGGAACGGACGCTGATCGTGGCCACAGACTTTGACCTTTTCAAGCTGGGGGAAGAGCAGCGGGAAAAATTCATCGCCTTTTTGAACGATATCCCTCCCTACTGCTGTGTGGTGTTCGTCTATGACACCATAGAATACAAGCCTAACCGCACCTACAAGAAGCTCTGGAAAGCCCTGTCGGATCATGTCCGGCAGGTGGAGTTTCAGGCGGCAGACACCAGCGACCTCATTGCCTGGATCGCCCGGCGGTTCCGGGCCCTTGGCAAGGATATTGACCGGCAGACGGCGGAACACCTCATTTTCACCTGCGGGGGACTGATGACAGGCCTGGTACCGGAGATCACCAAGATCGGCACCTACGCCAAAGGAAAATCCATTACCCGTCAGGATATCGACGCCGTGGCGGATCCGGTGCTCTCTGCGGAGGTCTTCCGCCTCTCAGACGCGGTGCTGGACGGAGATTACGACCGGGCCGCCCGGATCCTGGGAGACCTTTTGAAAATGCAGACAGAGCCTATTTTGATCCTGGCAGCCCTGGGCTCTCAGCTGCGCCGGATCTACACCGCCCGCATGGCCATCGACGGCGGCAAGGACAAGTACTGGCTTATGGAGCTCTGGGAGATGAAGTCCGATTATCCCGCAAAGCTCCTGCTCTCCGCCGCCAGGCGAACCAATGCCGCCTGGTGTGCCGACGCAGTAAAAATGTGCCAGGTGCTGGACCGGCGGCTCAAAAGCGAAAAGGGAATCGACGGCGTGGGTGAGCTGAAACTGCTGCTGGTACGGCTGGGGGCGCGGTCATGATGCGGGTAAAGGAAGTCATCGTGGTGGAGGGCCGCTACGACAAAAATACCGTCTCCCAGGTGGTGGATGCCACAGTGGTGGCTCTGGGCGGCTTTTCCGTGTTCAATGACCGGGAAAAGCTGTCCTTTCTCCGGCGGCTGGCCATGGAGCGTGGTCTGATCGTCCTGACTGACAGTGACGGCGCCGGCTTTGTGATCCGCAACTACCTCAAGGGAGCCCTTCCCAAAGACCGGGTCAAGCAGGCCTATATTCCCGACATCCACGGCAAGGAGCGCCGCAAGCGCACTCCCGGCAAGGAGGGGAAGCTTGGGGTAGAAGGCATGCGGCCGGAAGTCATCCTGGAGGCGCTGCGCCGCTGCGGTGCCACCTTTGAAGACGGCGAGGCCCAACTGCCCCGGAGTGCGCCCCTTACCAAGGCGGATCTTTTTGCTCTGGGGCTCACCGGCACACCGGACAGTGCCTCCCGCCGCCAGGCCCTGCTGCGGAAGCTGGACCTGCCGGAGCATCTGACCTCCAACGGCCTGCTGGAAGCACTGAATCTGCTCTATTCCCGGGAGGAACTGGAAGCTTTTCTGGGCAGGGACTGAATCCTGCAAGTTTGGAAACTTTTTTAATTCATCGACATTTTTCGACAAATTTTTCATTTTAACCGTGCTACCCTAAGCCTGACTAATCAGGAATCCTTATCTGGGAGGAGCGATCAGGTTGCGCAGGATCCTCATGGGTACAGGCTGCTGCCTCGGTGAAACGGTGAAATACTATCTGCTGGAGGATGCTGCCGGCAGTATTGCTGAACAATACGGAATCTCTCTGGAGTGCGGCAATGAACAGGCTTCCTTACCGGGTATCACCGTTTCTCAATCCCGGATCCTAGCCCTGTTGGACACCCTGATATCCGGCAGCGTCACGCCAGTGTCTCTGCGGGATGTAGTGGAGGACTGGCTTCTGCTTTGAAATACATTCTCCAAATGCCCCCTTTCCCTACAAAAGTGACCGTCCCCAGCCAAGCCGGGGACGGTCACTTTTGCTCTGATGGAAATGGACCTTCCGTAGAACCATTCTCCCACAGTTCCCTGCCGGCAGCCACCGCGTCCAGCAAGGAAGTACACGGCTCAATGCAGACATCGTTGGCGTCAAAAGGTTTATCCTGTGTCCAGCTTCCCAGGTGCAGGAAATTCAGGGCATCCCCATACACGCCTCATTCATACCGTAGGGCCGGACGGCGGAGAGCCCCGGCAGACGGTGCTCTCCCTTCCCCAGCGGAGCCCGGAAGCCGTAGTGGGCGCCCAGCCCATAGATCATCGCCCGGTCTGAACGGTTCTCCACCCTGTGCGACTTCACCAGGCGGCAGCTGCCGCTCCCTGCCGCGAGGCGTTCGCCACGGCATTCCCCCTCCATCTTGCCACCCGGGCGGGAATGCCGTATAATGAATGCCGTCATTTTACGCTGGGAGGATACTGCCATGGATTGGATGGAAGAAGTACAGCAAAAGCTGCGCCGGAAAAATCAGATCCTTTTCTCGGCTGACAGTCCCTTTTTACAGGGTCTGGCCAACGCGCTTTCCGGCTGCGGCCATCAGGCGCTGGTGCTGTGGGCGCTGGAACTGGCGGAGGCGGACGTGTGTCTTCTGGAAAAGGCTTATCCGGAGGATCCCCGTCCCCGGGGTGCCCTGGCGGCAGCCTGGATGTGGGCCTCCGGCGATATTAAGATGCACGCTGCCCAGCGGGCAATTCTGGACTGCCACGCCGTGGCAAAGGAGATCTCCTCTCCGGAGCATATTGCCCTCTGCCACGCGGTGGGACAGGCCTGCGGGGTCGTCCATACCCCGGGGCACGCTATGGGGCTACCCATCTATGAGCTCACCGCCCTGGTTCGGCGAGACGGACCGGAGCATTGCCGGGCAGCGGTAGAAGCGCGCAGGCAGACCTATCTTGTACGGCTGGACTACTGGAAACTGCACGCCTCCGAAGTGGACAGGCCCTGGGCGCCGTTTTTGTGCCGGTAATCGTATATCAAAAAGCTCCACCTGCACCAGGCCGCAATGGTCTGATGCAGGTGGAGTTTCTATCAAACGGAACGTCCGCCGCCGGATGTCTCTGCCACCCAAAGGGGATCCCGGGCGGTGAGAGAAATCCCCATTATGCTTCTTTCAGCATGGCTTTGAGGAAGCCGTTGAACAGCGGATGGGGCCGGTTGGGGCGGCTCTTGAACTCCGGATGGTACTGTACACCCACAAAGAAGGGGTGCTCCGGCAGCTCCACTGCCTCCACCAGCCGCCCGTCGGGGGAAATACCGCTGAGAACCAGTCCTGCCTGGGTCAGGCAGTCCCGGTAGTCGTTGTTGAACTCATAACGGTGACGATGACGCTCATGGATCAGCGGCTGGCCGTAGCAGCGCTCCATAGCCGTGCCAGGCGTTACCGCGCAGGGGAAGCTGCCCAGGCGCAACGTGCCGCCCTTGTCCACCTCGTCGCTCTGACCGGGCATGAAGTCGATGACCTTGTGGGGGCAATCCGGGGCGAACTCACCGGAGTCCGCATCCGGCAGGCCCGCCTGGTGCCGGGCAAATTCAATGACGGCGATCTGCATACCCAGGCAGATGCCAAGATAGGGAACCTTGTGTTCCCGGGCGTACTGGGCTGCCAGGATCATGCCGGGGATGCCCCGGTCTCCGAAGCCGCCGGGCACCAGGATCCCGTCCAGTCCGGTGAGCACCATGTTCACATTCTCCGGCGTGATGGTCTCCGAGTCGATCCACCGGATCTCCACCCGGGCATTCCACGCATAACCTGCGTGATGAAGGGCCTCCGCCACGGACAAGTAGGCATCGTGGAGCTGGACATACTTTCCCACCAGGCCCACCACAGCGGTGCGGGAGGGATTCTTGATGCGCTCCACCAGAGCCTGCCACCCGTCCAGCTCCGGCTGGGGGGTCTCCAGATGCAGTTCCCGGCACACCACATCGGAGAAGTGATGCCGCTCCAGCATCAAGGGAGCCTCGTACAGCGTGGGCAGGGTCACATTCTCAATGACGCAGTCCGGCTTGACATTGCAGAACCCGGCGATCTTGTCAAACACGCTCTGATCCGTAATGGGCTCATCGCAGCGCAGCACGATGATATCCGGCGAGATACCGAAGCCCTGGAGCTCCTTTACCGAGTGCTGGGTGGGCTTGGACTTGTGCTCCCCGGAGGCCCGCAGATAGGGCACCAGCGTCACGTGGATATAGAGGGCATTGTCCTGACCCACTTCCCGGCCCACCTGCCGGATAGCCTCCAGGAAGGGCTGGCTCTCCATATCGCCGGTGGTGCCGCCGATCTCCGTGATGACTACGTCCGCCTGGGTCTTCTTGCCCACGGAGTAAATAAAGCGCTTGATCTCATCGGTGATATGGGGGATGGTCTGGACGGTCTTCCCCAGGTACTCGCCCCGGCGCTCCTTGGAGATGACGTTGGAATAGACTCGGCCTGTGGTAAGGTTGGAGAACTGATTGAGATCCTCGTCAATGAAGCGCTCATAATGGCCCAGATCCAGATCCGTCTCCGCCCCGTCCTCGGTGACGAAGACCTCACCGTGCTGATAGGGGCTCATGGTGCCCGGATCCACATTGATATAGGGATCCAGCTTCTGGGCGGCCACCTTCAGCCCCCGGGCTTTGAGCAGGCGGCCCAGAGAGGCTGCCGTGATGCCCTTGCCAAGGCCTGACACCACGCCGCCGGTCACGAAAATATACTTTGTCATAGTGAACTTCCCTCCATATGTTGTTTTCCGATTTTTTGAGAAAAGCGATCCTTTTGCCCCTCCCCCGGCACCGCCGTGGGATAGCCGCCGCCAAAGCAGGCTGTGCAGAAGCCCTCCTCCCCGGTTCCGGCCAGCTGTTTGACGTGTTCCAGCGAGAGATAGCCCAGGGAATCCACGCCGATGATCCGGGCGATCTCCTCCACGGTGTGCTGGTTTGCAATGAGGTTTTCCGCACTGTCAATGTCCGTGCCATAGTAGCAGGGCGCCACAAAGGGCGGTGCGCTGACCCGCATGTGGATCTCCCGGGCCCCCGCCCGACGCAGCAGGGCAATGGTGCGCCGACAGGTGGTTCCCCGGACGATGGAGTCGTCCACCAGCACCACCCGCTTGCCCTCCACCACGGAACGCACGGGGTTGAGCTTGAGATTGACCCCGTCTTCCCGCATGGCCTGGGTGGGCGCAATAAAGGTGCGGCCCACGTACTTGTTCTTGGTAAAGCCCATGGCATATGGGATCCCGGATTCCACCGCATAACCCAGAGCTGCATCCAACCCTGAGTCCGGCACACCTACCACCACGTCTGCCTCCACCGGATGCTCCTGGGCCAGGAAGGCCCCGGCCCGCTGCCGGGCCTGGGTAACGCTGCATCCGTCGATGACGGAGTCCGGCCGGGCAAAATAGATAAACTCAAAAACGCACAGCCGCTTGGGCGCCGTGCCGCAGTGAGAGGTATCGGAGTGGATGCCGTCCCGCCCCACGGTGACGATCTCCCCGGGGCGGATATCCCGCTCAAAGACAGCGCCTACGGCGTCCAGGGCGCAGGACTCCGAGGCGAATACCACCGCTCCGTCCGGCCGCCGGCCCATGCACAGCGGGCGGAATCCATGGGGATCCCGGGCGGCGATGAGCTTGGTGGGCGAGGAGATCACCAGGGAGTATGCCCCCTCCAGGCGATCCATAGCCCCCTTAACCGCATCTTCAATAGACCGGGTACGCAGGCGTTCCTGCACAATCAGGTAGGCGATGACCTCAGAATCCGTGGTGGTGTGGAAAATAGAGCCCCGCTCCTCCAGCGCCCGACGCAGCTCCAGGGAATTGGTGAGGTTGCCGTTGTGGGCCAGAGCCATGCGGCCCTTGAAGTGATTGATGATCAGAGGCTGGGCGTTGAGGGCCGCGTCGGAACCGGTGGTGGCGTAGCGGACATGGCCCACCACAATGCTCCCCTGCCCCAGATTCTGCAGCCGCTGGCGGGGCAGTGCCTCACTGACCAGGCCCACATCCCTCCAAACGGAGAAAACGCCGTCGTCGTTGACGGCGATTCCGGCGCTCTCCTGTCCCCGGTGCTGCAGAGCATAGAGCCCATAATACGCCAGGGACGCAACATCTTCCATTTTGGGTGAAAACAGGCCAAAGACGCCGCATTCTTCATGAATGTGGCGCCAGGCCCGGGCTCCGGTTTGGGAAACCGGAGCCTGGGGAACATGGTTCTCCTTTTTGTTTTTTTCGCAGAGCGATTCGTTTCTTTCCAAACTTGCACCTCCCGATGATTGCCTGTTTCCCGCAGGGTCAGATACCGCTGCCGCCGTAGTTGGACAGCACCCGGGCGGAGGGATCGTCCACGTCGCAGCCCTCCCAGTTCTTGTTGGGCATCCAGAAATCCGGGATCATGCGGGCCTGGCCGGGGTAGTACTTTTCAAAGAGCTCCCGGTACAGGAGGGACTCCTTGGTAAAGGGCGGCACATAGTCATACTGACTGCACTTTTTGGCAAACTCCGCGTCGGTGTAGCAGCTCTGGGCATAGGCCTTCAGGTCGTCCACCATGGAGTGGCCCACAGCATCGGAGAAAGCGGCCTTTTCCCGATAGAGAATATCCAGAGGCAGATAGTCCCCCTCGAAGGCCCGCCGCAGCAGGTACTTGCCTTTGCCGTAGTGGTTGCGCTTTTTCTCGGGATCGATGGCCATGACATAGCGGACAAAGTCCAGATCACCGAAGGGTACCCGGGCCTCCAGGGAGTTGACGGAGATGCAGCGGTCTGCCCGCAGTACATCGTAGCAGTACAGCTCCCGGATGCGCTTTTGGGCCTCTTTCTGGAACTCGGAAGCGGAGGGAGCGAAATCCGTGTACTTGTAGCCGAAGAGCTCGTCGGAAATCTCACCGGTAAGGAGCACCCGGATATCCGTGGTCTCGTGAATGGCCTTGCACACCAGATACATGCCGATACTGGCCCGGATGGTGGTGATGTCAAAGGTACCCAGCAGTGCCACTACCGGCTCCAGGGCCCGGATGACGTCGTCCCGGTTGATGATGACCTCGGTGTGGTCGCTGCCGATGTAGTCCGCCACCTCCCGGGCGTACTTGAGGTCGATGGCATCCACATCCATACCGATGGCAAAGGTGCGGATAGGACGCTTGCACTTCTTGGCGGCGATGGCGCACACCAGGGAGGAATCCAGACCGCCGCTGAGAAGGAAGCCCACCTTGGCGTCAGATACCAGACGCTTTTCCACGCCCCGCACCAGCTTTTCCCGGATGTTGCGGCAGATGGTGTCCAGGTCATCCGTCACTACATGATCCACAGCGGTCATGTCGGCGTAACAGACAAACTGACCGTCCTTATAATAGTGGCCCGGCGGGAAGGGCATGATCTCCTTCACCAGTCCCACCAGGTTCTTGGCCTCGCTGGCAAAGACGATGACTCCGTTTTTATCATAGCCGTAAAACAGCGGACGGATGCCGATGGGATCCCGGGCGGCGATATAGCTGCCGTTCTCCTTGTCAAAGATGATGCAGGCAAACTCCGCATCCAGCATCCGGAACATATCCACTCCGTACTCCCGGTACATGGGCAGCAGCACCTCGCAGTCGGAACCGCTGACAAAGGTGTACTTCTGGGACAGCTCCTTCTTGATCCGCTCATAGCCGTAGATCTCACCGTTGCACACCACATAGCTGCCGTCCAGGGAGAACGGCTGCATGCCCTCCGGCGTCAGGCCCATGATGGCCAGACGGTGGAAGCCCATCAGCCCCATGCCCGTATCGATGATGCGGCTATCATCGGGACCTCTGGATTTGGTGCGGGAGAACCCCTCACAAAAAGCTTCGTAATCGGCGCCGCCGCCGCAATAACCCATAATGGAACACATAGTCTTTCCTCCATACGGCGTGTGCCGGCCCCCGCTTCCGGACGCCGGCTGATACACGCCTCATTTGATTGTTTATTTGATGGAACGTCACTCCACGTCCTGGAGGGCATCATATCCCTCTTCGCCGGTGCGGACCTTCACCACGTTCTCCACATCGTACACGAAGATCTTGCCGTCGCCGATGTGGCCGGTGTAGAGCACCTTTTTGGCCGTCTCGATCACGTCGCGGACAGGCACCTTGCTGACCACAATGTCCACCTGGACCTTGGGCAGCAGTGTCACCTCCACCTGAACGCCGCGGTAATACTCGGGCTTGCCCTTCTGAGCGCCGCAGCCCAGCACATGGGACACGGTCATACCGGTGATGCCCAGGCGGGTCATGGCCGCCTTCAGAGCTTCCAGACGGGACTCCTTGCAGATGATCTCCACCTTGGTGAGCTTGGGCTGTCCGGCGGGGACAAAGGACGGCTCTGCCTTGACCGGGATCGCCTCGGCCGCCGGAACGTCGCCGGTCACAACCACCGGGGACTCCGCGTCATCGTCAGCGGTGAGGGTATCGGGCATCATGGCAAAGCCCGCATAGGCCGTGAGCAGGCCGTGCTCAGAGATGTCCAGGCCCGCCAGCTCATCGGCGGCATCCGCCCGCAGGCCGATGGTATGCTTAAGGATCTGGAACACCACAGTGATGATCACCGCCACGTAAACCGCCACGGTCACCACGCCCAAAACCTGTACACCCAGGAAGTGGAAGCCGCCGCCGTAGAGAAGGCCTGCCTCTGTGGAGGCGCCGTCGGCGAACACACCGGTGAGAATGGTACCCAGGGCGCCGCACACACCGTGTACAGAGATGGCACCCACGGGATCGTCGATCTTGACCACCTTGTCGAAGAACTCAACTGCCAGCACAATAACGATGCCGAACACCACACCCATGATGGCGGCGCCCACGGCATTCACCGCGTCGCACCCGGCGGTGATGCCCACCAGGCCCGCCAGGGCAGCGTTATAAGTCATGGACACATCGGGCTTGCCATAGCGGATCCAAGTAAAGATCAAAGTCGCGCAGCAGGCCACAGCAGCAGCCATATTGGTGTTGAAGAACACCCGGCCTGCCCGGACAATGAGCTCGTCGGTATCCATCCCAACAGTGGACGCGCCGTTGAAACCGAACCAGCAGAACCACAGGATGAACACGCCCAGGGCGGCGAAGGTCAGGTTGTGGCCCAGGATGGCCCGGGGCTTTCCGTCCTTGCCGTACTTGCCAATGCGGGGGCCCAGAATGGCAGCGCCCACCAGGGCACAGATGCCGCCCACCATGTGGACTGCGGTAGACCCGGCGAAGTCATGGAAGCCCAGCTGCGCCAGCCAGCCGCCGCCCCAGATCCAATGCCCGGAGATGGGGTAGATGAACAGGGAAATGGCTGCGGAATAAATGCAGTATGCACTGAACTTGGTGCGCTCCGCCATGGCACCGGAGACGATGGTGGCGGAGGTGGCGCAGAAGACCGTCTGGAAAATGGCGAAAGCCCACAGGGGGACGCCCGCCGGAAGGATGTGGCTGTAGTCCTTCATGATGAGGGGATCCAGCCATCCGAAGGCACCGGAGCCCAGCCCAAACATCACGCCGAAGCCAAAAAGCCAAAAGCAGGGCGTACCGATGCAGAAGTCCATCAGGTTCTTCATGAGGATATTACCGGTATTTTTGGCTCTGGTAAAGCCGGCCTCGCACATGGAAAATCCTGCCTGCATGAAGAACACCAGAGCTGCTCCCAACAGCACCCAAATGGTGTTAACCGCACTGTACGTCATAGTAAAACCTCTTTTCTCCTAAAAACACACACAAAATATGAATCGCTACGTTTTCTCCCGACACAGCCCCCGGGCCTCAGCGAACGCTGAAGAGGAGGTCGCCGTAAGTGGGATACGGCCAGCAGTCGGAAGCGGTCAGCGTTTCTGCCTCATCCACGGCAGCCCGCAGAGCGCTCATGGACGGAAGCACCTCGTCCCGGATCCGGCAGGCGGTGGCAGTGACATCACTTTCCGTCTGCAGCTCAGCCATCAGCCGCTCCAGAGCTTCCGTCTGCCCGGCGATCCGATCCGTCAGGCCGGAGAGTCTGCGTACCAGGTTCTTTTCATACGCGCAGAGGAGTTCCGGATCCGCCGCTTTCTTGGCTGCGGCAGAAGCGGCCACCCGGGAGGTGTAGGTCTCCACAGCGGGCAGGATATCCCGGCGGGCCATATCCACCATGGTGAGGGCCTCAATGGTGACGGTCTTGCAGTAGTTCTCCATGGTGATCTCATAACGGGACTCCAGCTCTGCCTTGGTATAGACCTTCAGCCCGGTGAGCATATCCATGTTCTTCTGCTCCAGCAGGCAGGGCACGCAGTCCGGCGTGGTGCGCAGGTTGGCAAGTCCGCGCCGTTCCGCCTCCTCCAGCCAGGCATCGTCATAGCCGTTGCCGTTGAAGATGATACGCTTGTGATCCCGGAGGGTATCCTGGATCAGAGCGTGGATGGCACCCTCAAAGTCCTCGGCGCCCTCCAGTCGGTCGGCGAACTTCCGCAAGGTATCCGCCACGGCGCTGTTGAGCATGATGTTGGCGCAGGCAATGGAGTTGGATGAGCCCAGCATCCGGAACTCGAACTTGTTGCCCGTGAAGGCGAAGGGAGAGGTCCGGTTGCGGTCGGTGGTATCCCGGAGGAACCGGGGCAGTACGGGAACTCCCAGCTTCATGCGGGTGCGCTCCGTGCCCTGATAGGGGGCATCCGCCTCAATGGATTTGAGCACCGCGGTAAGCTCGTCGCCCAGGAAGATGGACACCACCGCGGGAGGCGCCTCGTTGGCACCCAGCCGGTGATCGTTGCCGGCGGTGGCCACTGCCGTACGCAGCAGATCCTGATAGTCGTCCACCGCCTGGATCACCGCGCACAAAAACAGCAGGAACTGGGCGTTTTCGTGGGGCGTCTCACCGGGAGAGAGGAGATTGACACCGGTGTCGGTGGACATGGACCAGTTGTTGTGCTTGCCGGAACCGTTGACGCCGGCGAAGGGCTTTTCATGCAGCAGGCACACCATCCCGTGGCGGGCAGCCACCGTCTGCATGATCTCCATGGTCAGCTGGTTGTGATCGGTGGCCAGGTTGGTGGTGGTATAAATAGGAGCCAGCTCGTGCTGGGCGGGGGCCACCTCGTTGTGCTCGGTCTTGGCCAGGATACCCAGCTTCCACAGTTCCTGATTGAGCTCCTCCATATAAGCCGCTACCCGGGGCTTGATGGTACCGAAGTAATGATCGTCCAACTCCTGTCCCTTAGGGGGACGGGCACCGAAGAGGGTGCGGCCGGTGAAAATCAGGTCGGGGCGGCGCTTGTACAACTCGGCATCCACCAGGAAATACTCCTGCTCGGGACCAACGGAAGTGCGCACGCACTTGACATCCTCATTGCCGAACAGGTGCAGAATCCGCATAGCCTGACGGTTCAGCGCCTCCATGGAGCGCAGCAGAGGCGTTTTCTTGTCCAAAGCTTCACCGCCGTAAGAGCAAAATGCCGTGGGAATGTAGAGAGTCTTTCCTTTTACAAAGGCATAGGACGTGGGATCCCAGGCGGTATAGCCCCGGGCCTCAAAGGTGGCCCGCAGGCCGCCGGAGGGGAAGGAGGAGGCATCGGGCTCGCCCTTGATGAGCTCCTTACCAGAGAACTCCAGGATCACCCGGCCGTCAGGGGCGGGGGAAATGAAGCTGTCGTGCTTTTCTGCCGTGATGCCGGTCATGGGCTGGAACCAGTGGGTAAAGTGGGTGGCACCCTTCTCCACCGCCCAGTCCTTCATGGCGGCAGCCACAGCATTTGCCACGGACAAATCCAGCTTTGTTCCCTCATCGATGGTCTTTCTCAAAGAGCGGTAGACATCGGCGGACAGGCGTGCCTTCATCACGCGGTCATCAAATACCATGCTGCCAAAATATTCCGGTATCATCATAACGATTCACCTCACGAAAAAAATAAAAAAACGGCGATGCGCCGGCAGAAGTTCCCTTCCGCGACGTCATCGTCGTTTGATGCGCTTACTATACGCCCAAGACATCCTGCCCGTCAATGGCAGATTTTCCAAAAACAAAAGCAGAGAAAAGGATTTTTTTGTCAGCCCGTTTTGTTGACAAATCGTCCTGTTTGGCTGTATTTTTTTATATAAGAACAAGGATGTTCACTCAGAGGGAGGAGTCTGCCTTTCTCTGGCTGGACATCCTTTTTTCATTCCTCCGAAAGGATGAGATACATGAAACTACTGGAAGGACAAGTGCGTATCCCCTCCGGCTGCGCCGTCTCCGCCGTCATCTCCCGGGAGGGCCGGCGCATGAGCGGCCAGGCCGTCGTTGACAGTATGAAGCCCATGCACGACCGCTCCAACGGTCTGGGCGGCGGCTTTGCCGGCTATGGCATCTACCCGGAATACCGGGACTATTTCGCCTTTCATCTCTTTTTCCAGGATCACAGTACCCGCCGGGCCTGTGAGGCGTTTTTGAAAGAGCGCTTCGACATCGTCCTGGCGGAGGAGATCCCCGTGGAAAAAATGCCTCAGATCACCGATGAGCCGTTGATCTGGCGGTACTTCGCCTCCCCCCTGCGCTCCGCCCTGCGGGCCATGCAGGTGGATGAAAAGGAGTTCGTGGTGCGCACCGTTATGCGCCTCAATACGGAGATCCCCGGGGCGTATGTGTTCTCCTGTGGCAAAAACATGGGCGTTTTCAAGGGCGTGGGCTACCCCGAAGACATCGGCAAGTTCTACCGTCTGGGCGAGTACCGGGGCTACTGCTGGACTGCCCACGGCCGCTATCCCACCAACACCCCGGGCTGGTGGGGCGGCGCCCATCCCTTCGCCCTGCTGGACTATTCCGTAGTCCATAACGGTGAGATCTCCTCCTATGACGCCAACCGCCGCTTCATCGAGATGTTCGGTTATCAGTGCACCCTCCAGACGGACACCGAAGTCCTCACTTACGTGCTGGATTATCTGCTTCGCCGCCAGAAGCTGAGCCTTTCCGAGGCGGCTGCGGTCATGGCCGCTCCCTTCTGGAGCACCATTGCCCGCCGCCCGCCGGAGGAGCGGGAGGTCTTGACGTATCTTCGCACCATGTTCCCCAGTCTGCTGGTAACAGGGCCTTTCTCCATCATCCTGGGCTTCAACGGCGGGCTCATGGCCCTCAACGACCGGCTGAAGCTGCGCAGCATGGTGGTGGGTGAAAAGGAAGACCTGGTGTACATCGCCAGCGAAGAGGCGGCCATCCGGGCCATTGCGCCGGACGCTGAAAATCTCTACTCCCCCATGGGAGGCGAACCCGTGATCGTCCGGGTAAAGGAGGGCGCATACTGATGAAAATCAATGATTTCTACCCGGAGTACGAGGTAGTCCGAAACGACAGCCGCTGTACCCGGTGCCGCATCTGTGAGCAGCAGTGCGCCAACGAGGTACACCGCTACGATGAGGCCCACCATGTGATGCTGGCCGACGAGAGCAAGTGCGTCAACTGCCAGCGCTGTGTCTCCGTCTGCCCCACCCGGGCGCTGAAGATCGTCAAAAGCGACTGCCAGCTGCGGGAAAATGCCAACTGGGACGCTGATACTGTCCGTGAGGTCTACAAACAGGCCGGCTCCGGCGGCGTACTGCTCTCCTCCATGGGAAACCCCAAGCCCCTGCCCATCTACTGGGACAAACTCCTGATCAATGCCTCCCAGGTTACCAATCCCTCCATCGACCCCTTGCGGGAGCCCATGGAGACCCGGGTTTTCCTGGGAAAAAAGCCTACGGATGTAACCCGGGATGTCTGGGGACGTCTGGACTGCACCCTGCCTCCCCAGCTGGAGCTGAGCATGCCGGTGATGTTCTCCGCCATGAGCTACGGTTCCATCAGCTACAACGCCCATGCGTGCCTGGCCCGGGCAGCAGAGGCTCTTGGCATCTGCTATAACTCCGGAGAGGGCGGCCTTCACGAGGACTTCTACCGCTATGGTGCCAACACGGTGGTACAGGTGGCCTCCGGCCGCTTCGGCGTTCACAAGGACTATCTGGAAGCCGGCGCCGCCATCGAGATCAAAATGGGCCAGGGCGCCAAGCCCGGCATCGGCGGGCACCTGCCCGGCGCCAAGATCGTGGGAGACGTGTCCCGCACCCGTATGGTGCCGGAGGGTTCCGACGCCATCTCCCCGGCTCCTCACCATGACATCTACTCCATTGAGGATCTGCGCCAGCTGGTGTGCTCCCTGAAAGAGACTACAGAATATAAGAAGCCCATCATCGTCAAGGTAGCCGCCGTCCACAACATCGCCGCTATCGCCAGCGGCATTGCCCGCAGCGGTGCCGATATCATTGCCATCGACGGCTTCCGGGGCGGTACCGGCGCGGCGCCCACCCGCATCCGGGACAACGTGGGCATCCCCATCGAACTGGCTCTGGCCGCCGTGGATCAGCGGCTGCGTGATGAGGGGATCCGCAACCAGGTCTCCATCATCGCCGGAGGCAGCATCCGCTCCTCCGCCGACGTCATCAAGGCAGTGGCTCTGGGAGCCGACGCCTGCTATGTGGCCACCGCCGCCCTGCTGGCACTGGGCTGCCACCTGTGCCGCACCTGCCAGAGCGGCAAGTGCAACTGGGGCATTGCCACCCAGCGTCCGGAACTGGTGGCCCGGCTGGATCCAGACGAGGGCAGCCAGCGGCTCATCAACCTGATGACCGCCTGGAAACATGAGATCAAGGAGTTCATGGGCGGCATGGGCATCAACTCCATCGAGGCCCTGCGGGGCAACCGTCTGATGCTCCGTGGCATTGGCCTCACAGACCGGGAGCTGCGGGTGCTGGGCGTGGCCCACGCCGGAGAATAAGCTGCGGCAGTTGATTTCCCCATTGAAAATACGCGGAGGTATGGTACTATGTTAATCGATGCATCCTCTCTTTCCTATCAGACACTCAACGAAACCGTGCGCAGTGCCGGCGGCGAATGCCGGATCGAGGGCTGCCTGGGCCAGCGCTTCATCGGCGCGGGCCTGTCAAACTGCCGCATCTCCATTGACGGCATCCCCGGCAACGCCCTGGGAGCCTATCTCAACGGTGCCTCCATCCGGGTGGATGGCAACGCCCAGGACGCTGTGGGCGACACCATGAACGCCGGAACCATCGTGGTTCACGGCAACGTAGGAGACGCAGCGGGCTATGCCATGCGGGGCGGCGCCATCTATGTCCGGGGCGATGCCGGATACCGGGCCGGTGTCCACATGAAGGCCTACGGAGACAAACTGCCGGTGATGGTCATCGGCGGACGCACCGGAAGCTTTCTGGGTGAGTATCAGGCCGGCGGCATCATCGTGGTGCTGGGGCTTCACACCAGCCGGCGCCCCATTGTGGGAAATTTCCCCTGCACCGGGATGCACGGCGGGAAAGTTTTCCTCCGCTCCGCCTGTGAGGATGTGATCTTCCCCAGCCAGGTGACCGCCCGTCCGGCCACACCGGAAGACCTGGAAGAGATCCGGCCGGAGCTGGAGGAGTTCGGACGCCTCTTCGGGGAAAATCCGGAGGAGCTTCTGGACGCTCCGTTTACGGTGGTCACACCGGATTCCAGCACCCCTTACCGGCAGATGTATGTTGCAAATTGATAAACAGAAAGCAGGTAGCGCCATGAAGTACACAGCCCAAGAGGTCATACAGTACGTGGAGGAGGAGAACGTGAAGTTCATCCGCCTGGCGTTCTGCGACGTCTACGGACGGCAGAAGAATATCTCCATCATGCCTGGGGAACTCCGGCGGGCTTTCACCAGCGGCATGGCCTTTGACGCCTCGGCCATCGCCGGCTTTGGCGGCGAAGTGCGCTCGGATCTGTTCCTAAGACCGGATCCCTCCACGCTCTCAGAGCTGCCCTGGCGGCCGGAAAACGGCAAGGTGGTACGCATGTTCTGCGACATCACCCGGCCGGACGGCTCTGTGTTCGAAGCCGATACCCGCCATGTCCTCAAGACCGCTGTGGCGGATGCCCGGGCGGCGGGGTTTGCATTTTCTTTTGGTGCGGAAATGGAATTCTACCTTTTCAAAACAGACGAAAACGGCGAACCCACCAGTGAACCCTACGATCACGCGGGTTATATGGACATCGCTCCTGCTGACAGAGGGGAGAACGTACGCCGGGAGGTCTGCCTCACGCTGGAGCAGATGGGAATCCGCCCGGAGAGCTCCCACCATGAGGAGGGACCCGGTCAAAACGAGATTGATTTCCGCTACTCTGATCCCCTGACTGCGGCTGACAATGCGGTCACCTTCCGCTCTGTGGTACAGACCATTGCCGCCCGCAGCGGCCTCTGGGCGGACTTCTCTCCCAAGCCCCTCACCGGCGCTCCGGGGAGCGGACTGCACATCAATCTGTCCGTCCACAGCGGCACCGGCGCCGAGCCCATGTCCGCCGTCATCGCGGGGCTGTTGGAACACGCCTATGACATGACTGCGTTTCTCAACCCCTGCCCGGAATCCTACCTTCGCCTTGGCAGCAGCAAGGCCCCCGGCTATATCACCTGGTCGTCTCAGAACCGCTCCCAGCTGATCCGCGTCCCCGCTGCCGAGGGGGAGTATCGCCGGGTGGAACTGCGCTCCCCAGACCCCACCGCCAATCCCTATATTGCCTTTGCCCTGCTGATCTACGCCGGACTGGACGGCATCCGCCGGAACCGGCTGCTTCCCCCCAGTGCGGACTTTAATCTGTACGAGGCATCGCCGGAGCTGTTGGCGACCTTCCGCCGCCTGCCTATCTCTTTGGATGAGGCCCGGGAAGCTGCCGCTGCCAGTGGCTTTATCCGGGAGCATCTGCCGTCTGTGATCCTGTCAGCTTACAGCAAAGCCTGAGAGCCGTTTTCAGCCTCTGACCGGAAGGAGGGAGCCCATGGTATTCCAAGAACGCACATACAGTGTCCTCCTGGTATCCGCGGGGGAGAAGTTTGCCCAGACGGTCATGGGACTACTGCCTCCCTCTCTCTACTGGCCGGTGACGGTGGTAAAAAGCACCGGGGAGGCACGCCGGGCCATGATGGGCAAGCAGTACGACATGGTGCTCATCAATGCGCCGCTGCCTGACGACTTCGGCGTGCAGCTGGCCATTGACGTGTGTGCCCGCAGCGATGCCGTGGCGCTTCTGTTTGTGCGCAACGAGCTCTTTCAGGAGGTCTATGACAAGGTGACGGAGCACGGGGTTCTCACCCTCTCCAAACCCACCTCCACCCAGATGGTCACGCACTCGCTGCAGGTCCTCTGTGCCGTCCGGGAACGGCTGCGGCGTCTGGGCGAAAAGCAGGCCTCTGTGGATGAAAAGATCCAGGAGATCCGTCTGGTAAACCGGGCCAAGTGGACGCTGATCCAGTGTCTGGGCATGTCCGAGGAGGAAGCCCACCGCTACATCGAAAAGCAGGCCATGGATAACCGGATCTCCCGGCGGGAGGTGGCCAAGCGGGTGTTGACCACCTACAATGCCGATCCCCAGCCCTGAACGCAGCCCCTGCGACCGGGTTTTGCCATGTCAGAGATTTCTGCTTTTTAACGCGAAAAAATGAGGGAACACACAAAAGTGTTTCCTCGTTTTTTCATAGATCCCCTGCGGTTAGCTTCCCGGTCAACCCAGGGGGATCTTGGCCTCCCCCAGAGGAAATCGTCCGCCCGGGACAGGTCCGCGGGGTATCGAAGGCATGGAACCCGAACCAGAGGCCATGCTCCTCCCACATCCTGTACTTGTTTGCCGCCTGATTCTTTGTATCGGTGATCTCGTCCGTTGGTATCCGCTCCTTCCCACGGTACCGTTCACTGATAAAACGATACCCCCTGCACATCTGTCAGCGGGAGAAAAAACCGCCGGGAAATAATCCCGGCGGTTTTGACGGTATTGGGTTTTCAGCCCTCTTCGGCGATCTTACGACCCATGAGCACACCCATGATGGAGGCCATCATGAGGCCTCGGGTCCAGCCGGAGCTGTCACCCAGGCAGTGGAGGCCCTGGAGGCTGGTGTTGAAATCGGTGTCCATTTTCACCCGGTTGGAGTAGAACTTCAGCTCAGGAGAATACAGCAGGGTCTCCTGGGCAGCAAAGCCCGGCACCACATAGTCCATGGCCTGGATGAAGTTGATGATATTGGTCATAGCCCGGTAAGGCATGGCAGCGGTAATGTCGCCGGCCACAGCGTCCGGCAGGGTGGGCCGCAGGTTGGACTGGGACAGCTCCTTCTGCCAGGTGCGCTTGCCGTCCAGGATGTCCCCGAACCGCTGCACCAGAATCTGCCCGTTGGCCAGCATGTTGGTGAGCTCACCCACCTTCTGGGCGTAAGCAATGGGCTGGTTGAAGGGGATGGAGAAGTTGTGGGAGCAGAGGATGGAGAGATTGGTGTTATCGCTCTTGAGATCCTTGTAGGAGTGGCCGTTCACCACCGCCAGGTCGTTGTCGTAGTTCTCCTGGCTGACAAAGCCGCCGGGATTCTGGCAGAAGGTGCGGACCTTGTTCTTGAAGGGCTTGGGATAGCCCACCAGCTTGGACTCGTAGAGCACCCGGTTGACGGTCTCCATGACCTCGTTGCGCACCTCCACCCGGACGCCGATATCCACGGTGCCGGGAGCGTGGGCGATGCCGTGCTCGGCGCACAGCTTCTCCAGCCAGTCGGCACCCCGGCGGCCGGTGGCCACCACGGTATGCTTGGCATAGATCTCCAGATCGGTCTTGCCGTTGGAGACGGCCACACCCTTGCACACATCATTTTCCAGGATGATGTTGCTGCACTCGTAGCCAAAATACATCTCCACGCCGTTTTCCTGGAGGTAGCGCTCAATGGCCAGGTAAATGGCCTGGGCCTTCTCGGTGCCCATGTGGCGGATGGGGCAATCCACCAGCTTGAGGCCCGCCTGGATAGCCCGCTTGCGGATCTCCTTGCGCTCCTCCTCATGCTCCAGGCCCTCGATGTGGGTGTCGGCACCGAACTCCAGGTAGATCTGGTCGGCATAGTTGATGGTCTCCTGGGCCAGCTCCGGTCCGATGAGGTTGGGCAGATCGCCGCCCACCTCATAACTCAAAGACAGCTTGCCGTCGGAGAACGCACCGGCACCGGAGAACCCGGTGGTAATGTGGCAGTAGGGCTTGCAGTTCATGCACTTGCGGGTCTTGTCCTTAGGGCAGTGGCGTTTTTCCACAGGCTGGCCCTTTTCCACCATGATAATCTTCTGATGGCTGCCTTTCTTGATCATCTCCAGGGCGGTAAAAATTCCGGCAGGGCCGGCACCGACGATCACAACATCTGCATTCATTGTTTGATTCTCCTTATGTTCAGCTTACTTGGCCGATAATTCCACCGCATGGCGCACCAGGGAAAGAGGCGGCACTGCCTGCGGGAGCTTCATATGAAATACCATTTGCGGGGTCCGGGGCTCCTGCAGCGGCTCCCCGGTCTCGTCCGTCATCTCCGGCACAGTCATGGCAAAGGGACGGGTATCCGGGCCCACCACCTCCACCGTGTCGCCGGTGCGGAATTTGTTGCGCAGGGACAGCGTGGCATTGCCCTCTTTGTCACACGCCGTCACAAGGGCCACCACCTGCCACTCCCGCAGATAGCGGGAGGTAGCGTAGTACTGCCCCGGCTGGCCGTAATAGAATCCGGTGGCATAGGGCCGGTGGCTCACATGCTCCACCTCGTCCCGCCAGACAGGATCCACAGGCCGCCCGGCGGCGGCATCGTCCAGGCAATGGCGGTAGGCGCCGGTGACGATGGCCGCGTAGTAGGCGGATTTGGCCCGCCCCTCAATCTTCAAGCTGGAGAGCCCCACGTCAATGAGATCTCCCAGATGATCGATCATGCACATGTCCCGGGAGTTCATGATATAAGTGCCCTGTTCATCCTCAAATACCGGGAAATACTCTCCGGGACGTTTTTCCTCCATCAGGGCGTACTGGTAGCGGCAGGGCTGGGCACAGGCCCCCCGGCTGGAATCCCGACCGGTCATATAGTTGGAGAGGAGGCACCGTCCCGAATAGCTGACACACATGGCGCCATGGACGAAGGCCTCGATCTCCAGCTCCGCCGGAGTCTTCTCCCGGATGGTGCGGATCTCCTCCAGGCTCACCTCCCGGGCCAGAATCACCCGGGTAGCCCCCAGATCATACCAGGCCCGGGCAGTCTCATAGTTGCAGATACTGGCCTGGGTGGAAATGTGCCGCTGGCAGCGGGGGGCATACTTTCCGGCCAGGGTAAAGGCTCCCAGATCCGCCACGATGAGGGCGTCCACTCCCGCGTCGCTCAGCAGCTCCAGATGTTCCGGCAGTGCCGCCACCTCGTCGTTGCGCGGCATGGTGTTGACGGTGCAGTGCACCCGGACGCCCCGCTCATGGGCATAGGCAACAGCCCGACGCAATTCCTCCGAGGTGAAATTCCCGGCAAAAGCCCGCATGCCGAAGCTGGTGCCCGCCAGATACACGGCATCCGCCCCGTAGGCCACGGCCATTTTCAACCGCTCCATGTCTCCTGCCGGAGCCAGAAGCTCCGGCTTGTTTCGTTTATCCTGCATAGTCTCCACTGTTCAAGAACGCGTTGTGTTCCGCCAGGGTGGAGGAGAAGTGATGCTTCCCATCCTTGCCCAGCGCATAGTAATAGTAGTCGGTATCTGCCGGATTCAGTGCGGCGTCAATGGCCGCAGTGCCGGGATTGGCGATGGGCGTAGGCGGCAGCCCCTTATAGAGATAGAGGTTGTAGGGAGAATCTGTCTCCTTGTCAGCGTTGGTGATGGCGCCCTCATGATCCGGCAGGGCATAGAGCAGCGACGCGTCGATCTGCAGCAGTCCGGCAGTCTCATAGGAGGGGTTGTTCAAACGGTTGTAAATCACGGAGGCGATGGTAGCCTGGTCTGTACCGTCCGTCTCTTTCTCGATGAGGGAGGCAATGGTGATGATCTCCTGCAGGCTGTATTCGGAAGACTCCACCTCATCCACACGCTCCTGGGTCATCTTGTCGGCAAAGTTGGCCAGCAGACGGTTCAACGCGGAGGACGCCTTCTCCGGTACATAGAAATCATAGGTGTCCGGGAAGAGGTATCCCTCCAGGCGGCTGATATCCTGGGAGTCGTTGTCAATGAAATCGTAATCAAAGGTAGCCGTCTGGGCCGCCTCCGTCAGCTCTTCCTCCGTCGCCACACCGTTTTTGGCCAGCAGGGCAATGGTCTGCTGTACGGTGTAGCCCTCGGGAATGGTGATACGCACGGTATTGTCGGAATTCAGGTTGCCGGAGGAGCTGTGCATCCCCACGATCAACGCGCGGTAGTCCATATCCGTGTTGAGCTCATAGGTGCCGATGCCCACCTTTTCATCCGCGTTGGCCACGAAGGCAAACAGGCGGAAGAACCACTTGTACTTGATGAGGCCAGCATCCTGCAGCTTATCGGCAATGTCACCCATATCGTCGTCGGCAGACACCTCCACCGTGACCTGCGTGATGGGGCCGCTGTTGAAGGCGCAGAGATCGCAGATCAAAAGCCAGCCCACACCCGCCAGAATGGCGGAGATAATCAAAACCACCAGAATATACACCACAGGATTGATCCGCCGGCGCCGGCGCTTCCGGGCGTGGCGGTGCTCCTCCTGCTGGCTGCGGCGCACCTGCTGGGCGTCCCAGCTGGCGGTATCGCCTTTTTTGAATTCATCCATTTTCATATACCTCCATGTGATGCCGGTTCATGTCTCGTTTCGTGCCTCCAGCGGCCCGATTCATCCCATTTTCCCGCCGACCGGGCTTTTTTTCCGGTGGTCAGGCTCCCTGCGGGCATCCGGCGCATAGAATGGTCTCAAAGCGAGGTGACAACAATGTGCTTTAACAACGGAAACAACAACTGTTCCTGCCTGTGGCTCATCCTCATCGTCATCGTCCTGTGCTGCTGCTGCGGCGGCTCCTGGGGCGGCAGCAACTGCAGCGGGAACTGCGGCTGCGGCGGAAGCTGCGGCTGCAACGACAACTGCAACTCCTGCTGCTAAAGGCACATGGGGGACGCGCCGGCGTCCCCTTTTGCCCCTTTTGCAAAAGGACGTGCCTTACAGGATCGGCTCCACGGCTGCCAATACCTGGTCATGGATCTCCTCCATGCTCCGGGGCTCTTCCCCGCAGGCGCAGGAAATCACCGTCCAGCCGCAAAGGCGGGCCACCTCACCGGCATTTTCCCGGCACTGGCGCAGATACGCCACATCCTGTTCGTGGATGTCCGCATGGGTACCGGTGGCCTTCTCCCGGCGGCGCATCATCCTCTGGGCAATCTCTGTGGGCATATCCAGATAGATCACCAGATCCGGCTTTGGAAGTTCCAGCAGCCGGTATTCCAAATCAAAGAGCCAGTCCAGGTAGGCCTTCCGCTCCTCCGGCGGAAGCTTGGATGCCTGATGCACGGCGTTGGACGTGGTATAGCGGTCCGCCACTACCACACCGCCGGCGGTATAAAAGCCGCCCCAGTCCTGCTTAAAAGAGGCATAGCGGTCCATCGCATAGAACATGGACGCCGCATAGGCGTTCACATCCCCGGGATGGCTGCCCAGCTTTCCGTCCAGGTACTCCTGCACCATAGCGGCGGAGGGCTTTCCGTACCGGGGAAAGTCGATCTCTCTCCAGGGGATCCCCCGCGCTGCCAGGGACTTGCATAAAAGCCCTGCCTGGGTAGCTTTTCCGGAACCGTCGGTTCCTTCCAATACAATCAGTTTTCCACTCATCTGTGCCGTTTCTCCTGTTTCACATGCACCAAAAACAGCGGCAGCTTCATCATACGGCCGATGCGGCGGGGTTCCTTGCACAGGCGGTAGAACCACTCCAGTCCGTGATTGGACCAGAACTTGGGAGCCCGGGCCACCACACCGGCGAAGACATCCAGGCTGCCGCCCAGGCCGCACAGCAGATGCGCTCCTGTGGCAGAGCCGTTCTTTGCCATCCAAAGCTCCTGCTTGGGAGCGCCCAGGCACACAAACACCACATCCGCGCCGCTTTGACGGATGGCCTCCACCACCGGTCCGTCCTCTTTGAAGTACCCATCGTGGGTACCGGCGATCCGCAGCCCCGGATAGCGCTGGGTCAACCGCTGTCCGGCCAGCTCCGCCACGCCGGGTTTGGCCCCCAGCAGATAAAGGGACTTGCCCTGCTGGGCCATTTTACCCATCAACCCGGCAGCAAATTCAATACCGGGCGTTTTCTCTTTCAACGGCGTTCCCAGCATGGCCGCGCCCTTGACGACGCCGACACCGTCCGGCAGCACCAGATCCGCACCATTTACGGCATCTCTGGCGGCGGGGTTCTCCCGGCAGACCTCCACGATCTCCGGATTGGGAGTCACCACATAATGGGTGCCCTCCCCGCATACCAGCTCCATCCCCCGGGCCACAGCCTCATCCAAAGTCAGATTGTCAAAGCCGACGCCCAGTACGTCCACACGCATGGAATCACCTCATTCACATACTCATACATTGTAGGATTATAACACAAGGCCATCTCTTTGTCCAATCCCAAAACTGTCCCGGCATCATGCTCCTCCGGAATCAGCATTTTCCCGGAGCGGTCTTCGGGGTTTTGTGGCGCTCCGGAAGCTGGGCCATCACAACAGCCACCAGCATCAGCACGCAGCCGAAATACTCCTTGCCGCTCATGCGCTCTCCCAAAATCACCGCCCCTGCCAGAGCACCGAACACAGACTCCAGGCTCAGCAGAAGGGACACCACCGTGGGGTTGGATCCCTTCTGGGCCAGGATCTGGAGGGTATATCCCACAGCGCTGGAAAACACGCCCACATACAGCACCTGGGGCAGGCACGCCGTCAGCCCCTCCCAGCTGGGGGACTCAAAAAAGAGCATCCCCAGGGCGCTCCAGGCGGCCGCCACATAGAACTGGATGCAGGAAAGGGCGATTCCGTCCGTCCGCTGGGTGAAATAGTCGATCACCAGAATGTGGACCGTAAAGCAGAACGCGCAGATTAGCACGAAGAAGTCCCCGGCAGTGATGCTGAATCCCTCTTTGACGCAGATGCAGTACAAGCCCACCACGGCCACCGCCACGCTCAGCCACACCAGGGGCCGAACCCGCTTGTGGAAGAACAGCCCACAGATCGGCACCAGCACGATATAAAGAGCGGTAATAAAGCTGGCTTTGCCGGCGGAAGTCCCGCTGATGCCCAGCTGCTGGAAGTTGGATGCCACTGCCAGCGCCGTACCGCAGCACACGCCGCCGATCAGCAGCATCCGGCGGCTGCCGGGGGTCTGCGGCACACTGGTATCGGCTGCCTTGCGGCGAAACGCCCACACCACCACCGTCAGCGCCAAAGCCGCGATGATAGACCGGGCGGCATTGAAGGTAAAGGGCTCCAGGTACTCTGCCCCCACACTCTGGGCCACGAAGGCAGTGCCCCAGATCAGCGCGGCCAATACCGGAAATACGTTTTGACGGATCCGTTCCATAACTCTTGCTCCCTGCTTTGTTCCATGGTATACTTTTTGGAAGATTTCCGCCGTCTGAACCTCTTTGCCAGACGGCAACAACAAGCTATTATTGTAGCACTGAGGTGACGAAATGGCAAGGCTTTCCCGGGATTTCTACCTGGGCGATACGGTAAAAATCACCCAGGCTCTGCTGGGCAAATATCTGGTCCGCCGTCTGGGGGAAAACACACTGGTGTGCCGCATCACCGAGGCGGAGGCCTATGTGGGCCGGTGCGACAAGGCCTGCCACGCCTACGGCGGCCGCCGGACGGAACGGACGGAGGTCATGTTCGGCCCGCCGGGTCACGCGTATATCTATCTCATCTACGGGATGCATCACTGTCTGAATCTGGTGACCGAGCCGGAGGGAGAACCCTCGGCGGTGCTGATCCGGGGCGGAGAGCCTGTTTGGGGGGAAGTGGAAATGCGCCGGGCACGCTTCGGCTCACCGGGCAACCCAATGACGGCTTATCAGAAAAAGAACTTTCTCAACGGGCCGGGGAAACTCTGTCAAGCCCTGTCCCTGACCCGGGCGGAGAATGGGCTGGATCTTACCGGGGACACGCTGTTTGTCTGCGAGAGCCCCTTGGATCTGGGCCTTCCCGCTCTCGCCCCGGCACGGGAGCGGATTTGCTGCGGCCCCCGGATCGGGGTGGACTACGCAGAAGAGGCCAGGGAGTTTCCCTGGCGCTTCTGGCTGGAAAAGGAGGGGTAAGCCTTGTTGTTTTTCGATCTGGATGGAACCCTCATCGACTCCAACAGTGTCTGGAAAGAGGTTGACCGCACATTTTTGGAACGCCGGGGCCTCCCCTACACCAAGGAGTATTACCAGGGAGTGGCCCACACCATCTTCCCCCTGGCTGCCAAATTCACCAAGGAGTTCTGCCATCTGCCGGAGTCCTGCGAGGAGATCATGGCGGAGTGGATGGACCTTTCCAAGGACGCTTACGCCCATGTAACGGTAAAGCCCGGCGTCCGGGCGTACCTGAAACAGTGCAAGGCGGAAGGGCGCCGCATGGCGGTGGTGACCTCCAGCATCCCCGTCCACTGCAATACGGCGCTGGAGCACCTGGATCTTGCCAAGTACTTTGAGCGCATCACCTTTGCCCAGTCCCTGGGGCTGGAGAAAAAAGGGCCGGAGATCTGGCTCCGGGCAGCGGCGGACGCCGGCGTGGAACCGGAGACATGCACCATGTTTGATGACAGCATTGCCGCCTGCCGGGGAGCCCGGCTGGCCCGGATGCGGACGGTGGGGGTTTACGACAGCTTCTTCGCCGCCGACGAACGGGAGATGCGCAGCTTCTGCGATGTGTACATCAAGAGCTTCGAGGAACTTTTGTACCTCCCCGTCCAAAAGGAGCGCCGCACATGACAGGCGATTCCATGGCTGCCGCCCTGCTGCTGACCCGGCAGGCGGAAACCCCTTTGTCAGAGATTCAATTTCACGCACAGACCGCCGCGGGGCTGGATCTTTCCGAGCTGGAACTGCGCCAGGCCTTCTTTCAATCCTGTCGCTTTTCAGACTGCGATCTCAGCTGCGCCGCATTCTATGGCTGCCGGTTTACGGACTGCCTCTTTGAGCGCTGCCGCTTTGGCCGCAGCTACTGGCAGGACACAATCCTATCGGGCTGCAAAGCCGACGGCGGGGATTTCCGCAAAGCCCGCCTGAAGCGCTGCACCCTGGAGGGGACACTGCTGCGCTACGCCAACTTCACCGCTTCCACCTGGGACCGCACCTCTCTGACGGGATGCAGTCTCCGGGAAGCCATCCTGGCAGAGGCTCACATCACCCGCACTCTCTTCCATGACGCGGATCTTACCGGAGCCAGCTTCTTCCACACGCCCCTGGCGGGCACGGATCTCTCCGGCTGTACCTTGGACGGGCTCGTTCTCTCCCAAACCTGCGGAGAGCTCAAGGGGGCCGTGATTTCCGCCGCCCAAGCCGCCGTAGTGGCCCGGATTTTGGGCATTCAGGTGATTTGAAGCCTCTCAAATGCCCCATTGAGCCATTGAATCAGGAAATTCCGAAGAATTTCCTGATTTTTCTTGCCATTTTTTCTAAAATATGATAGAGTTCTTTCAGTCGCCTTTGGCGGCTGTTTTTATGAGAGCGGACACGCTTTCAAATTCCATTCAAAGGATCTGAAACGTTTGGATAACCAGAAGATGTATGAGCAGCTGGGCATCAGCCGGGCTGTCTATGAATACGGCGAGGCCGTGCTGCGGGATCTGCGGCAGCGGTTCGACGCCATCGACGCCGTGGCGGAGTACAACCAGAGCAAGGTCATTTACGCCATGCAGAAAAACCGGGTGAACGCCACCCACTTTGCCGCCACCACCGGCTACGGCTAC
>NZ_DAWBAJ010000011.1:0-7767 GCF_052306735.1 Dysosmobacter sp.
TGGACTTCTCCATATACACCTTGGCGTTGGCCTTGCCCACGCCGCCGATGCCGCCGATGCCGCCCATGCCGCCCTTCTTGGCCATCCAGCGCATCACCAGGGAGAACATCAGCATCAAAAGCACGAAGGGCATGATATAGTTCACCAGGAACGTCAGCAGGGGGCTGATGGGGGCCTGGTAATCCATGTCATACTTGACGCCGGTGGCCTCTTTATACTGATCCAGATAGGCGATTACTGCATCGTCGGATTCCAGCTGGACGGTGAAGAGGTCCAGCCGGGCGGCCTGCTCGTTGCCGGATTGATCCGTGAAGGTGTAAACGGCATTGCCGTCGGCATCGGTGGACTTGGTATAGACGGTGCCGTCTTCGGCAGTGTAGGTGCAGCCGTCCTGCAGGGTGATGTGGAGGATGTTCTCCGCGTTGTCGAACTGCACCATCTCCACCTGGTCCTGGGCCACCATGTCCTTGAAGACGCTGTACTCCACGGTCATGGAGGATCCCTGGTGTCCGGCGGAGCCGAAGTAGGAGCTGGCGTAGCTGATGATGATGGTGGCAAGCAAAGCCCAGCAGATCAGCGAGATCACACCCCGCCAGTTTCCATTGTTTTTATTTTGGTTGTTGTTTTTGCTGTTTTTGTCGTTTTGGTTCATGTATGGACTCCTTTCGGGCTAAAAGCCTGAAAAAGAAAGCGCGCCGGAGCTTTCAAAATTACTTTGGAAGTATATCACAGAAGCTGGAAATCTACAAGGCGAAGCGCCCTCTTTTTGATGAAATTTCTGTGAATTCCACTTTATTGTGCCCGCTTGGTGTGGTATACTGCCATATGTATGCGAAAAAACACGCTTGGAGGAAACCTATGGACGAACAGAAGAAAGCCAATCTCACCGCTGAGGCCGACGGCATCATCGAGGGCCGCAACGCCGTCATCGAGGCTCTGCGGGCCGGGGAGACCATCGACAAGATCTACCTCCAGAAGGGGGAGACGGACAAGACTCTGGGACACATCGCCTCCAAGGCCCGGGCTGCGGGCATCGTGGTGGTGGAGGCGGACAAGCGTAAGCTGGACGGCATGAGCCGCACCCACGCCCACCAGGGGGTCATCGCCCTGGCCGCCGTGCGGGAGTACGTCAGCGTGGAGAGTATCCTCCAGAGCGCTGCCGACAAGGGGGAGAACCCCCTGCTAGTGATCTGCGATGAGATCTCGGATCCCCACAACCTGGGCGCCATCATCCGCACTGCCGAGTGCGCCGGAGCCCACGGCGTGGTGATCCCCAAGCGCCGCAGTGCCGGGCTCACCGCTGTGGTGGCCAAGACCTCCGCCGGCGCCGTGGCTCATGTGCCGGTGGCCCGGGTGCCCAACATCCCCTCCCTGCTCAAGGATCTGAAAAAGCAGGGCGTGTGGGTGTTCGGCACCGCGGCGGACGGCAATACCACCCTGTACGACGCGGATCTCAAGGGCCCTGCCGCCATTGTCATCGGCAGTGAGGGCGAGGGGATGACCCGCCTGGCGGCAGAAAACTGTGACTTCCTTGTGAGTATCCCCATGCGGGGCAAACTCAATTCCCTCAATGCATCCGCCGCGGCGGCCATTTTGCTCTACGAAGCTGTGCGCCAGCGGATGTAAGGGATCCGGCGGGCAAACGCCTGCCGCGCAAAAAGAACCGATCCAACCCAAGACCGCGCCGCAGCGCGCACGGAGGAGCACATGGCGTCCAAAGACCAGAAAAAGGAATATGAGCCGCTGACAAGCCAGACAGATATCCCGCCGGAGGGGGAGTACTCTCTGGAGGAGATCCTGGCGGAGTACGGCGGCGGCCGGGAAAAGCTGCTGCGGGACGTGGAGCAGGCGGCAGCCGCCATGGAAGAGGAGCAGGCTGCTCCTCCGGAAGACGGGCCTTCAGCGGAGATGGCTGCTGAGGAACAGGCGGAGCCGGAAAAGCCCCGGCGGAAAAAGACGGCGCGCTTTCACAAGAAAGCCTCCGCTCAGCCTGAGAAAGATGCTGCCGCCCCCAGCAAGAGGGAGGAGCCCCGCCTGGAGGAACCGGTGGTTCCGCCGGAGGATCTGCCCAAGGCGCCTCACCCCGTCTCCATTGAAGAGGTGGTCAACCACACGGTGGATGCGGTGATGGAGGAGCGGCGGGAGCCGCTGATCCGCCCGCATGTGGGGCTGTTCTCCCGGAAAAAGCTGGAGGAGACGGAGAAGATCTATCCTCCGCCGGAACCGGAGCCGGAGGTGGTGGCGGAGCCCATCGGGCCGGAGCCGGATCCACGGGACGCTGCGGCAGACGCCAAGGACGACTGGCGCGCCCGCCGGGCCTCTCTTCCCGCGGCGCTGGTGGCGGCCCTGGTTCCCTGCGCTTTGCTGGGGGCGGAGGCCTATGGGTTCTCCGCGCCTCTTTGGAATACAGATCAGCGGCTGCAGTCGGTATTTTTGCTGGCCTGCCTGGCGGTGGTAGCCCTGATGACCCGCCATGTGTTCTCCTACGGTGCGCGGATGCTGGTACAAAAACGGTGTACCGGGGAGCTGCTGTGTGCCCTCTCGGCTCTGGTGTCGGCGGCAGACTGCGTCAGCCGCCTGACGATGCCGGAGCGCAGCGACGCCATGCCCTACGCAGCCGTCAGCTGCCTGGGCCTGGTGATGGCCCAGTGGGGATTGATGCGCCAGAGCCAGGGGGAGTACGACACCTTCCGCACGGCGGCCCTGGATCCGGAGCCGCCCTATCTGGTGACGGAGACGGATCACGGCGCCTGCAAGCAGCGGGGGGATCTGCCGGGGTTCTATACCACCGCTGCCCAGGACCCTCTGCCGCTGATGTGGCAGGCGGCGCTGCTGCCGGTGGTGCTGATGGCCACTGTCGTCTTTGCGGGGCTCAGTTCCCTGGGGCAGGGGCGGGGAGCGGACTTCTTCCTGAACTGGTCCGCCATCCTGTGTGCCTCTGCCTCCTTTGCCCTGCCGCTATGCTGGGGACTGCCCTTTTCCCGTTTGGCTCAGCGTCTGCAGAAGACCGGCTGTGCCGTGGCGGGCTGGCGGGGTGCCGACCGCATCAGCCGCAAAAAGACCATGATCGTCACCGACAGCGATCTCTTTCCACCGGGCACCGTGGCCCTCAACGGCGTAAAGGTGTTCGGGGAGGAGCTGCCCAAGGCGGCCTCTTACGCGGCCACCATGTGCCGGGCCGCCGACTCCGGGCTGGAGTGGCTTTTTGACGGCCTCATGCGCAGCGAGCGGGGCCGCTACGAGCGGGCGGACGATTTCAGCTTCTATCAGGAGGGAGGCTATTCCGCCACCATCCACGGGGAGTCCGTGCTGCTGGGGACCGCTTCCTTCATGCGTAAGATGGAAGTGCGGCTGCCGGGGGGCATCAATCTACGCACCGGCATCTTCCTGGCCATTGACGGACAGCTGGCAGCGGTGTTCGCTGTGAAATACAATGCCTCGGAAAATGTGGATTACGCCCTGCGGATGATGCGCCGCAGCCATATCACCCCCATCCTGGCGTCCCGGGATCCCAACATCACCCCTGCCTTGCTTAAGCGCAAGTTCCACAAGGGGGTGAAGGTGGAGTATCCGGATCTCACCACCCGGGTGGCCCTCAGCGAGGCGGAGCTGGACCGGGGACTGCCCAGGGCCCTGCTGTTCCGGGAGGGGCTGCTGCCCTATGCCGAGACGGTGGTGGGCAGCCGGCGCATGTGCAGGACGGTCCGGCGGGCCGCTGCCCTGGCCATTGTGAGCAGTGTGGCGGGAACCCTGCTCTCGTTCTATCTGGTCTTTGACGGGGCCTACGATCTGGTGTCGCCCCTGTATCTCATGGCGTTTTTGCTGCTTTGGACGCTGCCTGTGCTGGTGATGTCGGACTGGTGCGGCCGATACTAAGGAAGCAGCATCATCAAGCAACAAGGGGAAGAGGCCTTGCGCCTCTTCCTTTTGCTTTGCCCTGGGATGTTTTGGACCGGAGAAAGGGTGCCGGAAGGCGCCTGTCCCCGCTGATCCCAGCGGCATTTCAGCCCGCTGGAAAGGGAGAAAACGCTCCGGGGCACGGGCTGCATTTGTCAAAAATTTGGCGGAAATTTCTACCTCCTGCCCAAAATGTCCAAGATGCAAAATTTTTATTGTATTGACCCACCAAATGTTGTATAATTTCTACATTAGGCAATGGGGATCCACCCCCTGCCCGGGACCCCTGTACGGCCAGACCGGCCGGGGCGAGAGCACAAACATAAGGAGTGTTACGACATGAGCTATTCCGTACAAAACATCCGCAACGTCTGCTTGCTGGGTCACAGCGGCAGTGGCAAGACCGCTCTGGCGGAGAGCCTTCTGTATATCACCGGTGCCATCGACCGGATGGGCCGCTGCGCCGACGGAAATACCGTTTGTGATTACGATCCGGAGGAGACCAAGCGGCAGATTTCCCTTTCTACCGCTGTGGCGCCCCTGGAGTATAAGGGCTGCCGCATCAACGTGCTGGACACCCCGGGTGCTTTCGACTTCGCCGGCGAGGTGATGGAGGCCCTGCGGGCCGCCGACGCCGCCATCATCGTCTGCTCCGCCAAGGACGGCGTGTCCGTGGGATTGGAGAAGGCGTGGAAGTACTGCGAGGAGCGGAACATGCCCCGCTTCATCTATATCTCCAAGACCGATGAGGACAACAGCGACTACAACGCCACCTTCGAGGCCCTGCGTGAGCGCTTCGGCAAGAAGATTGCTCCCATCGTGGTGCCCATCTGGGACGAAGACAAGCGGGTCACCGGCATCATCGATGTTTTGAATAAGCGCGCCTATGAGATGCAGGATCTCAAGCGCGTGGAGATCGAGATCCCCGAGGGCAAGGGCGAGGTCATTGAGGAGTTCAACAACGCCCTCAAGGAGTCCGTGGCCGAGACCAGCGAGGAGTTCATGGACAAGTTCTTCGGCGGCGAGGACTTCACCTACGCCGAGATGATCCAGGGCCTGCGCCAGGGCGTCCGGGAGCTGAGCCTGTTCCCGGTGCTGTGCGGCTCCGCTGTCAACTGCATGGGCTCTCTCATGCTGATGGACAATATCGTGGATCTGCTGCCCAACCCCATGGAGGGCAACTATCACAAGGCCACCCGCGCTGACGGCGAGACCGAGGAGTTCGTGGTCTCTCCCGGCGGCGTGCCCACCGCCTTTGTGTTCAAGACCGTCTCCGACCAGTACGGCAAGTACTCCTTCGTGAAGGTGCTCTCCGGCTCCATCACCCCGGATATGCCCATGGTCAACGCCCGCACCGGCGCCACGGAGAAGCTGGGCCGCCTGTATGTCATGCGGGGCAAGAAGGCCACTGAGGTCAAGGAGCTCTCCTGCGGCGACATCGGTGCCATCGGCAAGATGGAAAAGGTCAAGACCGGCGATACCCTGTGCGATGCCCGTAAGGTGGTGGCTCTGAAGAACATTCCCTTTGCCGAGCCCTGCTACTCCGTGGCCATCGTGCCCAAGACCCGGGGCCAGGAGGACAAGATCGCCCAGGGCCTTGCCAAGCTCAACGAGGAAGATCCCACCTTCACCGTTACCAACAACCCCGAGACCCATCAGATGGTGCTCTCCGGTTCCGGCGACATGCAGGTGGATGTGCTCATCAGCAAGCTGCGCAGCCGCTTCAATGTGGAGGCAGTGCTCAAGCCCGTCCGGGTGCCCTATCGGGAGAAGATCCGCAAGACCGTTCAGAAGCAGGGTCGTCACAAGAAGCAGACCGGCGGTTCCGGCCAGTTCGGCGACGTGTGGATCCGCTTCGAGCCCAACCCCGACTCTGAGGAGATGGTCTTCGCCGAGGAGGTCTTCGGTGGTTCCGTGCCCAAGAACTTCTTCCCGGCGGTGGAAAAGGGCCTGCGTGAGGCCTGCGTCCACGGCCCGCTGGCGGGGTATCCCGTGGTGAACCTGAAGGCCGTGCTGTATGACGGCTCCTATCACCCGGTGGACTCCTCCGAAATCGCCTTCAAGACCGCGGCCCAGCTGGCCTACAAGGCCGCCATGCCGGAGGCCAACCCCGTGCTGCTGGAGCCTGTGGGCGAGCTGAAGGTCACTGTGCCCGATAACTACATGGGCGATGTCATCGGCGATCTCAACAAGCGCCGGGGCCGCGTTATGGGGATGGATCCCACCGGCGACGGCAGCCAGGTGATCTCCGCTGAGGTTCCTATGGCCGAGATGGGTTCTTATGCCATCGATCTGCGGTCCATGACCCAGAGCCGCGGCAGCTTCACCTTCCACTTCGTCCGCTATGAGGACTGCCCGCCTGCGGCCCAGGAGAAGGCCATTGCCGAGGCAAAGGCTCTGGCGGAGGAACAGTGATTCGCATTTGAATGGGCAGTCCGGCCAGGGTTCCCGCCGAGGCCGGAAGCCTCGGTGGGAAAGAGTCGGGACAAAGAAGCGGAGTGCAGCCTTTGCCGTCAGGCGGATGCGGAGCGAAGCGGATTTCGGCCCGGCGACGTGCCCGCCTGCGGCCCAGGAGAAGGCCATCGCCGAGGCAAAGGCCCTGGCGGAGAAACAGTAAGGCTTACGATACACTGCGTCAAAACGGCGGGATCTTCTGATCCCGCCGTTTTTTGAAAGGAGATTTTGATATGTACGAATATCAGTATATCCCCCTGGATACCGGCGGAGGATTTTTCTCCGGCGGGAGTGAGCATCGGAAGATCATCGATGAGTGGGCGGCCAAGGGGTGGCGCTATGCGGGCTTCGTTCCCATGCAATTTACCAGCCACGGCGGTATCAGCTGCATAGACCTGATCTTTGAGCGGGAAGCAAAAGCATGAAGTTTGTGAAAAGTTTTTGAACAGTTGCATAAGCAACTGTTCAATATTAGAATATTCTGTTATACTCAGACCATCCCAAGGGGAGATAAGAGTTTACGATTAAAAAATAGTTATAAAATGAGGAGGAACCAAATATGAAAAAGTGGGTTTGTTCTGTTTGCGGTTATGTGTTTGAGGGCGAGAATCCCCCCGAGAAGTGCCCCCAGTGCGGTGTTCCCGGCTCCAAGTTCACCGAGCAGAAGGGTGAGATGAGCTGGGCTGCCGAGCACGTTGTGGGTGTGGGCAAGTCCTTCGGCGACAACGTTCCCGCTGAGGTCCAGAAGGAGATCCTGGACGGTCTGAACGCCAACTTCACCGGCGAGTGCACCGAGGTGGGCATGTACCTGGCCATGGCCCGCGTCGCCTATCGTGAGGGCTATCCCGAGATCGGCGAGTATTGGCGCCGGGCCGCTCTGGAAGAGGCTGAGCACGCTGCCAAGTTCGCTGAGCTGCTGGGCGATGTGCTGACCGACTCCACCAAGAAGAACCTGGAGATGCGGGTCGAGGCCGAGAACGGCGCCACCCTGGGCAAGTTCGAGCTGGCTAAGCTGGCCAAGCAGTACAACCTGGACGCCATCCACGACACCGTGCACGAGATGGCCCGCGACGAGGCCCGCCACGGCAAGGCTTTCGAGGGCCTGCTGAAGCGTTACTTCGGCTAATTGAAACCGCAGAAACAAGCACTTTTGAGAGGGAATGGGGAGACCTGTTCCCTCTCTTTTTGCGCCTGCGCCGCTCCATTGTGGATATTTTTGTGGCATTTCTTTCTTTTCCATCCGTGAAAACTTTCCACATGTGGATATTCAGTTTTTTGCCTTATATCAAGCGGTTTTTACCGCTTAATACCGAAAAATGAAGAGAAATTAACAACTTTTGAGAAGTTTTTGCTTTGCCGGGACAAAAATCAAGAAGTTTTGAAGTGTTTTCCTTGACTTTCACCGATTTTTTGAGC
>NZ_DAWBAJ010000011.1:7777-56892 GCF_052306735.1 Dysosmobacter sp.
AAAAAACCCCCGCCGCTGATTGCTTTTCACCGCTCCCCTTTCATCTTGCAGCCGTTTTCCGGCTGTTTTTTTCTTGCTCCCATTATACTACATGTTCCGATTAAAGTACAGGTTTTCCTTTTCCCGGTGCTATACTTAAAGCACAAAGAGGGACAGAGAACAAGAAAAAAACAAAGCCCCTCAAAATAAAAAATAAAATGAAAAAGGAGATTACCATCATGAAAAAGAACGCTATCATCTACATCGACGACACCCACGCTCAGGTCACCAAGGCTTTTGAGAAGCAGGCCCGTATCTTTGGCACTCCCGAATACAGAGAGTGGAGAGCCTACCGCCAGGACTTCCCCAACGCCCAGATGGTGCCCAAGACCATCAAGAAGGCGAAGAACAAGAAGAACGACGCCAAGAACAGAACTTATGAAAAGATGGCCGAGTATATCAGCTTGCAGAAGAACGCCGCCGAGCTGATGAAGGAGTTCGAGGCGCAGAAGAAACTGGCTGTTGTCCAGAAGAGCCGCTACCGCGCCGTGCTGAATTGGTTCCTCGCTACCTTCCCCGAGTTGAAGGAGGACGAGGATAAGAAGGAGGGCCAGGAGGACAAGGCCACCGCCGCCGAGGAAGCCGCTCCCGCCAGCGAAATCGCCGCCGATCAGAACGACGAGACGGAGATGGACAAAGCCTCTTGAAGTGTATTTTTCAAAAAACAGAAAAGGAGCTTGATACTATGGAAGTCACCCGTAACTACATGATTGGCTATCTGTTGCTCTTCTGCACCACCGAGGAAGAGTACAAGAAAGAGGAAGAGCGCTTGACTGTCCTAACCGATGAAGCGCTGAAAGCGGAGTTCACGGCCCAATACAACAGCCTAAAAGGTGCCTGTCCCAGCCATCCCCTCTACGAAGGCAATACTCCCGACCTCTACCTGGACTTTTAAGACAACTCACAATTCAAATTCAGAATTTTAAGGAGGAAAATACCATGAAGAACAACACTTACAAGATTGATTTTGTGAACAACACCCTCACCATGAGCAAGGCTTTCGAGGAAGCCCTTAACAATCCCGCCTCCGAGGAATACAAGTTGTTTCTGCAACTCCGTGCCGACTTCCCCGGCCTGACGATTATCCGCAAGACCCGCCGCGCCCCCAAGAAGGCCCGTCCCACCAAGAACCTGACTTACAAGCACATGGAGCAGTACATGAGCGTGTTTCAGAACGCCGACGAGCTGCTGGCCCAGTTTAAGGTGGTTAAGGAGTGCTCCAAGCAGCAGCCCAGCCCCTACAAGTTCGTGCTGGATTGGTTCAAGACACAGTACCCCAAGTACAAGGAGCTGCCCGACTTCGGCAACAACGCCCCCAAGGTGATTGACCTTGCGGCCTTCCAGAAGAAGCAGGAAGAGAAGAAGGCCCAGGCCGAACAACTGGAAAAGAAGGACGCTTGATAACAATGGAATACAAAATGAGAGAGGACGGTACTGCTGATGTACCGTCCTCTCTTATTTTGAAAATAGTCTCCAGTTTTGAAACACAGGGATATGCACCCTATGGAAAAACTCTGAGGTTTATGGTATTCTGTAAGCAAAGAAATTGCGGAGGAAGCCAGCATGACAGAGATACAACAGCGGACAGCGGCAAAAACATTCGTAGATTCCTGGAGCACTCGCGGTTATGAGAAGCAAGAGACCGCTCTTTTTTGGATTGACTTACTCCAAAATGTGTATGGAGTGGAGAATATAAAAGAATTCATCCAGTTTGAGGTGCCGGTTCAATTAGATCACACCAGCTTTATTGACGGTTTCATCCCGGAAACCCGCGTTTTGATTGAGCAAAAGAGCGCTGATGTGGATTTGAAGCGAGGGGCCAAGCAGTCGGATGGTTCTATTCTGACGCCCTATGGACAGGCCCGCCGGTATGCCGGGTATCTGCCCCACAACCAAAATCCCCGCTGGATTGTGGTCTGCAATTTTCGCGAATTTCGTATCCACGATATGAACCGGCCCAACGACGAACCGGAAATCGTACTCCTTGCCGACCTGGAAAAAGAGTACCCCCGCCTGCAATTTCTGGTGGATACCGGCGATACCAATATCAAAAAAGAGATGGAAGTCTCCCTGCAAGCGGGTGAAATTGTAGGAGTTCTGTATGATGCGTTGCTCAAGCAGTACAAAGACCCGGAGAGTGAAGAGACCTTAAAGAGCTTGAACGCCCTTTGCGTCCGGCTGGTCTTCTGCCTGTATGCCGAAGATGCTGGAATTTTTGGCGGCGGGCATAAGATGTTCCAAAGCTATCTGCGGAACCATGCCAGTGAGGCACGCCGCGCTTTGATTGACCTGTTTAAAGTGCTGGACACCAAGCCGGAAGAGCGAGACCCCTACATGGATGATGACCTTGCCGCGTTCCCCTATGTGAATGGCGGCTTGTTTGCAGATGAGAGTGTTGTCATTCCCCGTCTGGACGAAGAGATCGTAGATTTGATTATCCACAAGGCTAGTGAGGACTTCAACTGGTCTGAAATCAGTCCCACCATTTTCGGCGCTGTTTTTGAGAGCACCTTGAACCCGGAGACCCGGCGTTCCGGTGGGATGCACTACACCAGCATTGAGAATATCCACAAGGTGATTGACCCGCTGTTCCTGGATGGCCTGAAAGCGGAATTGGCGGAAATTCAGGAGATTGCCGTAGATAAGACCCGAACCGCCAGGCTGAAGGCATTCCAGACAAAGTTGGCCGGTCTGACCTTCCTTGACCCGGCCTGTGGTTCCGGCAACTTTTTGACCGAAACTTACCTCTCCCTGCGGCGGCTGGAAAACAAGGTTCTGGCCCTGCTGGTGGAGGCAGCGAGGAAACAGGTGACAGGTCAGATTATGCTGGGCGGCGGGGGTGATATGAACCCGATTCAGGTCTCCATCGGCCAATTCTACGGAATTGAAATTAATGACTTTGCTGTTACCGTTGCCAGGACGGCGCTGTGGATTGCAGAGAGCCAGATGATGAAGGAGACTGAGGACGTGGTACATATGCCCTTGGACTTCCTTCCTCTGCGCTCTTACGCAAATATCATTGAGGGAAATGCCCTGCGGCTGGACTGGGAGAGTGTGGTTCCCAAATATAAGTTGAATTACATCATGGGAAATCCGCCGTTTGTGGGTGGAATGATGATGACCAGAGAACAGCATGACGAACTCGAGAAAGCATTTCCTGAGTGTGAAAAAGTGGGGGAAGTTGACTATGTTGCTGGCTGGTATGCAAAAGCGTCTAAACTGATTCAAGGGACTACTATCAGATGCGCTTTTGTATCGACCAATTCAATCTGCCAGGGACAATCTGTTGCAGCGGTGTGGAAACCATTGTTTGCAGAACATATTCACATTGACTTTGCTCACCGGACATTTCGCTGGGACAGTGAAGCAAAGTTAAAAGCCCATGTGCATTGCGTTATTGTTGGCTTTAGTGTAGTACCAAACAATCAGAAAAAAATAATTTATACTTCGGAACGGCCAATGGAGGCGGACAACATCAATGGGTACCTTTTAGATGCTGAGAACGTCTTTATTAACAATAGAAATGAACCGTTGTGTGATGTGCCTAAAATGAAGTTTGGTAGTATGCCGCGAGATGGGGGAGGCTTTGTACTCAACGAAGAAGAGAAGGATGCTTTAATTGCGAGTGAACCTATTTCAAAAAAGTGGGTGCATTTGTATCTTGGCGCAGAAGAATTTATCAATAATAAAAAAAGATATTGCCTTTGGCTTGTAAATGCCTCTCCTAACGAATTGCGTTCCTGTAAAGAGGTCATGCGGCGAATTGAGGCTGTCCGTACATTTCGAGCAAATAGTAAAGCTGCGGCAACAAGAAAATTTGCAGAGACGCCTACTCTTTTTTGCCAGGTTGCTCAACCCGATACTGATTATATCATTATTCCAGGTGTTTCGTCAGAACGGCGGCGCTATGTTCCAATTGGATTTATGGATAAAGAAACGATTGCATCAAATCTAGTCCAGATTATTCCCAGCGCAACGCTCTACCATTTTGGCATATTAACCTCCAATGTCCACATGGCTTGGATGCGGGCAGTCTGCGGAAGATTGAAGAGCGACTACCGCTATTCTAAAGATATTGTCTACAATAATTTCCCCTGGCCCACCCCTACTGACGAACAGAAAGCGAGAATTGAACAGACGGCCCAGGCCATCTTGGATGCCCGCGCATTGTACCCGGATTCCAGTTTGGCTGACCTGTACGACGAAACCACCATGCCGCCGGAGCTGCGGAAGGCGCATCAGCAAAACGACAGAGCGGTCATGCGGGCTTATGGATTTGACATCAAGACCACGACAGAGACTTCCTGTGTTGCAAAACTGATGCAGATGTATCAGGTGCTAACGCAAGGGAGATGAGAATGCATCGACAGAGCGAGACGAGGATCGAAACAAGGGCGCAATAAAAATGCGATAATAGCGTTGAAGATGTGATTGCATTATCTCGAAGTGTGTGGTACAATAAGACGCAAAGGGGGGGCGAATATGTCTGCATTAGACGGATTCAGGGCGTTCGACTTTTCGGAGGGTGTTCCGTATGCGTCATTCACACAGAACGGCATCACCTTTAACAAGTCAGTGACGCTCAAGCTGGGTGAACCAGAATACGCAAAATTTCTCATCAACCCAGAGACGAAACAGGTTGCAGTTCAAGTGTGTGATTCGGACGATAAAAACGCAACTGTATTTTACCGTCCCAAGGCGTCTGGTGTGCTATCTGTAAGATGGAACGCCCGCGACTTGCTAAATACGCTGGAGCGCGTCATGGGGTGGAATCTCAAAGAAAATGGTTATCGGGCTGACGGAGTGTTGCTTCGTGAGGAGCGGGCCATTTTATTTGACCTTTCCAAAGCAACCATACTCACCTAATCGGTGTCTACCGGCAATACCGGATGACATATAAAAAGGCCTTGGCTGAGTTGCCGCTCAGTCAAGGCCAGGTGAGAAAAGTTCAGACGGCTAAACCGCCCATATACTTTACTCGGAACACATTATAGTATATGGTCGTCTCTACTTTTTTCAAGAGGTTTCAGTGATTTGCTTGCAACTTGTTTTTGTCAAGTCACTGAAAATCTTTTGGAAAGGAGGACGAGCGTTTGAATAACAACGTGAAGTTAGAGCAAACTGAACGGGACGATTCTTCGGTTACTTACGTTTACACGGCGTATATTACTACTCGTAATGGTAGACGGATTTATGCCAAGGCGTATGGCCTTAATGCGTTCCGTA
Source organism: Dysosmobacter sp. (assembly GCF_052306735.1). Taxonomy (NCBI): domain Bacteria; kingdom Bacillati; phylum Bacillota; class Clostridia; order Eubacteriales; family Oscillospiraceae; genus Dysosmobacter; species Dysosmobacter sp. The sequence continues at coordinate 13,043 of NZ_DAWBAJ010000011.1, forward strand.
TTGCCGTTCAGGCTGACAAACAGTAACTAACCTTCAGGGAGGATGTTGGCGGTTTCGTCCTCCCTCACCATTGAAAGGAGATTATTCATGGCAGTCCATCATGGTGGCAAAGTAGGCAAAGCCGCTAAAACACTTGCAGCCAAATCGTCTACTCGCAAAGCCAAGAGTAAAGCAGGAAAAACTCTTGCTATTCACAAAGCCGAGCAGCACTAATTATTAACTGATACTCACTCTCAATTCTTTGAATTAAGGGTGAGTATTTTTATGCCTTTTTTGCCGTTTTCGCCCGTGTTTCCCGTGATTTATCAGCGGTCGGGAAAACTCCCAAGAAAAGCCGCCGCCGAGAATTACAAGTGTAGTTTCCCAGAACCACCCCCCGCCTGGGGGTATTGGAGCCGACGCATTGACGATACGAACAGACTTGTTTACCGCATGGTCGATGGACAGGTCGAAGTCTATCAATGCAAAGGCCATTATGACGATTGAGTGAGTGAAGCGGTACTGCCAGCCGCTTCACTTTTTTGTTGTCCAGGTTCCGCTCCAAATTGAAACTACACTTTCAAAAACGGATCTCTACGCACAAGAATTCAACTTGTGAGAACAACAGACAACTCCGAAACAACTTTTGAGAAGTAGCGGCAACTTCCAATCATCCAGTAACAACTTTTAGAGCAAAGGCAACAACTTTGTTGCAGAATGAGGCAAAAACAAGGCCGAAACCGTTTCTTTGACATAAAAAAATTTTTATGTTATAATATTTACAGAAAAAGGAAAAGGGATTTGTAATTCATCATTCCCTTTGTAGGCTTAAACAAGCAGTAGGATGAAGGCGCTGCGGCCTTCCATCTTGTAGAGCGCTTCCGTTCTATGCTTCCGGGCAGCAACGCCAAGTGCTGGCAACACGCTTCCTACTGTTTGCTTAAATCTACAAAGAAAGGAAGCATACAAGATGGCGAATTAGAACCTGTTGCCAGCAGGGGACAATCCGAAGTACAACAACTGTTTTACTTTGGGTGAGAAGTGTTGGCACAATGGAAGGCTGATAAAAGTTCCTGTTTTTATCGACCATTACGATGATACAATTCAAAATTTGTATGGCAGTAAAAACGGTGATAAACGCAAATATTATGAGCTTTCTTATGAAGAAGCCCGAACAGAATATTATCGGTTTAGAAGTAGCGAAAACTGGGAGAAAAGCAGTAAGGTTTTACGTATCAGCCTTTGGCTGGATAATGCCATGTTTGGCAACCTTCACATTTTTGTGATTGACTTTGACAAGATAGATGGAACAGTCGAAACGGAAAGCGTCTTTTTCAAGGAGGCAAAGGAGCTTGCCGACAAGGTGACACGTTCACAAGGCGGCGGCTACCACATGTTCTACGGCGTAGACAAGGAAAAGGCGGAGCCACTTTTTGACAGTATCAATCTGTTGGCAAGTGAGAACGCTGCGAGTTTTGTTTGTAAGACCGGCGCTGTCACACGGGACGGAGCAAACAAAGTCGATCTATTTTGTGATACAGGACACTTTATTTACGAATGGGAGCCGTGGGACAATACCATTGGCTTGACCGATAAGACACGAGAGCTTTACCAGCTTATCAAAGAAAACTTCGACTTATCGCGTCCCATGAGCAGCGGCAAGGGTAAACGCACAAGCAGCAAAGGCGGCAAAAGTTATGCCATGCTGGAAGAGGTTTCCGAAGAAGAGCTGTTGTAGCAGATGAGCGCAGAGCAGCGAGAAGTCTTTACCGATCTGCAAACAAAATCCTCTGACTGTTCCAGTTCCCAGTGGTTCAGTATTGGCATTGATATTTACCATGTCTTTGGTGCGGAGCTGGGCGGCAAGGTGTTCTTCCTATGGAGCAAACCGGGACATAGTTTCCAGCCGCAAGGCTGCTCTTTAACATGGTCTAATATTTGTGACCGTGGGCCTGATACAGAGCTTGTCAATGGGCGATGGGCTGACATTATGCAGGGCGATAACAAGGGCAAAGAGCTTGACGGGCTATCTTTACATGAAGCGCTCGAAGCAGCGCCACAAGTCCCGCTGCCGCTCGAAGATGATACTTCCGCCACGCTGGAAAAAGCCGCCGCCGAGCCAACCTTCCGCGACCTTCCGATTGCCTGGGAGAATGTGACAACAGAAGAGAACGGCAAGCAGAGAACCGGGCATTGGATTGTCTGGAACGGTAACCGCTCCAAGCGGGAAGAGTTCTTCATGCTGGCCTTCCCCGACCAATACAACAAAGTCAAGAAGCGCGTGAAGTTCCTGGGGCAAGCTGCGGATGATGTGCTGCGGCTGACAGGCGGACAGCGAACCAAATTGATGTATGAAATTTTGGCGTGGAAGTATGGATTGGAAGAAGTGGACGAACAGGACAGCCTTGACTTAATCCGCCTTTGCCAGCGCGAAGAGGACAATAAAACCGCCGATGATTTACTGTCCCGCCTGCATTGGCCCAACGGTTTATCCAAGCTGGTGACCTTTGGTGTGGGGATGAAGCTGGACGCTGCCGCACAGCAGACATGGTGCTATTCCGTTGACTACCAGGAGGACAAAGCGCTTTTCACGGGAAGCCCAATGACCTGGGAGCGCTGGCAAGTAAAGCTGATTGAAGTTTTAGATCGGTGCCGGGCCTGCCGTTATAGCTATTCAAAAATGTGGAAATAGGTTCGGCCCACCATGTATTATCAGTTTGACCGCTACGGTAGATACCTCACCCTTACACAAGAGGATTGCAGAGCAATAACGGAGTGGATAAATGAATGCTTTGTAGGCGGTTCCGCTCCATTCCCTCTGTCCGGGGCAATACCCGCCGCCGATTACAAATTTGTGATCGACTACAACACCGAGGTTGAATTTGTGGACAACCGGGATTTGAAGGCCCCCGGCGAGATGGCAAAATACAATCAGGAAACCAACGCCGCCAGGAACAAGGAGAAGGGCAAGAAAAGAGTGCAGGAGCGTTTTTCTGCCGCATGTGGGGCAGTAAAGGTAGGCGATACCTTGACAACGAAACAGCTCGTAGAAATGGGGTACACCGATGATAAAGCGAGAAAGAGGCTGATTGATAGCGGTGTCCTAAAAAGGATAAAACGAGGTTACTATTTGGTGCTTTCAGTGTAATTCCAGCGGAAACCCGGCACGCCCCGAGGGGGTAAAAGAGAAAGATATAATCCCCACGGGGTACGCCGGGTTTCCGCTTCCGCACTTGAAAGTACACTTTCAAAAAAATCAATGAAGGAGGAACACAACAATGTTCAAAGAATTACTTCAAATTTTGTAGGATTTCGAGCGCCAAGATAAGGCCAACCGTACTCACTGGATTGAAAGCGTCCTTGCTGCACAGAGCGGTTCCGCTCCAACTGCTTTAGAGAATTACAAGAGGGCAAAGGAGGGCTGGCAGGACGAACAGAGCCGCCGCCAAAGGTTCTATGACTATCTCATGCAGCGCCGCGATTTGGTGAACGCCCTGGCCCAAAGCGTGATAGACAGCAGCGCTAAGGAGATACAGGTCAAAGCCGAACAAGAGCTTGATAAGGCCGTGAAAGAAAAAATAGATAAGACAGTTCGCCTTTATTTCAAATGAGAGCTGCGCTGATCTGACAAAGATGTATCGTTAAATCAAGAAGTCGGAGAAAGATGTAAAATCTTCTCTCCGACTTCTCTTTTTGTGTTCAAGACTTTTTAGAAGTTGATGAAAGTTGTGTGTTTTCCTTCTCTTCTTCATCTTTTTCGCCGGGCTTCTTTTCCCAACCGAGTATTTCTTCCATGATAAGGGCCAGGGGCAATTCTGTATCTCCGAACATGATACCACCTCCCAGGTGTCGCTTGAGCCGGGCGCGTCGTGGCGACTGTCACGACGCGCTTCCTATTTTTTCGCGCTGCGCTGGATTTTCGTACTACTGTAATCAACATCAGTAATCTTTCGTGGTTCCCATAAATTACCTGTCCCCTGGAGCCTCCTTGACGTATTCCAGTAAATCGCCGGGCTGACAGTTGAGCAGTTCGCAAATGGTTTCGAGCGTGGCCCACGACACCATTTGGCCGCTGCGGATTTTTTGCAGCATGGCCTCCCCCATGATTTTCTCTTTCCGAATTCTGGAGGTGTTGTACCCGGCTTCTTTCAGCGCGGCGATTACATCAACCCTGTATTTGATTGGCATGTTTGGCCCTCCCTCCGGGACGCTCCAAAAATTGCGCGTCTCTTCCATTGTCCTTATTCTAACACAGAATTACACCTTTTTCAAGTGTTAAAATTACACATAATTCAAGTGTAAATCTTGTGTATTTTGCGAATTGAATTACACTTAAAAAAGGTGTAAACTATAATCAGTTAAGGGGAACGCCCCCAATAAAAACAAAGGAGAATGAGCTATGAGCAAGAACGAACTGGTTGCCAAAATCGAGGCGCTGAACGAGTGGGAAGCCGTTATCGAGGAAGCCAAAGCAGAGGCAGAGGCCATCCGGGACAGTATCAAGGCTGAAATGATGGAGCGCGACACCGAAGAAATGACCGCTGGAAAGTATATCGTCCGCTGGACTTCGGTTCTCTCCAATCGGTTCGACACCACGGCCTTTAAGAAGGCCCACGGCGAACTGTATAAGGAGTACACCAAACAGAGCGCCAGCCGCCGCTTCTCCATCAGCGCTTAAAGAAAAGCCCCTTGTCCCACACGCCGACCAAAGCAGAGGACAAAGAGCTTTACCCAGACCTCACGGAGAGGGCAAGACCATTATAGCTTGCCCTCTCCCCAAAATCAAGAACAGGAGAGAAAAAGACATGAAAGAACTGACAAGCTATAACCGCGTGGCCGGGTATCTGAATAAGGTTTTTGACCTGCTAAACGCCGAATTTTTTGAAAATGCACTTTCAAGGCCGACGATCACCATTCAATCCACGCCCCGCGCCTACGGCCATTTCTCCCTGCGGGAAGATACCTGGGTTTCCAAGCTGGGCGGCACCCACGAAATCAACATAGGAGCCGGGACACTGGCCCGGCCTATCGAGGACGTAGCCGCGACCCTGCTTCACGAAATGGTACATTACTACAACTACGAGAACGGCGTGCAGGATTGCAGCCGGGGGAACACCTACCACAATCGCCGCTTCAAAGCCGCCGCCGAGGCCCACGGCCTGATAGTGGAGCACAGCGACAAATACGGGTGGAGCCACACAAGCCCTTCTGACGAGCTGCTGGACTTCATATTGGAGAACGGCTTGACCGACATTCTCATAAGCCGCAACGAGTTCGCCGGGTTCCATATCACCGGGACAGGAACACACAGCGGAGCAGAGGGCACCACGCCGCCGCCGCGCACGTCCAGCACACGGAAATATATCTGTCCTTGTTGTGGCAATTCCGTCCGGGCCACAAAGGAAGTACACATAGCCTGTTTAGATTGCGGTATGCCGATGGTGCTTGCAGGGTAACAGGGAAGGGTGGGGAGCAATCCCCACCCAATTCCCCAAAGTTCGTATAATCGGGATTATACGAACACCAAAATCAAGCAATCACGGCACTTTTCCGCCGCCGCCCATAATACGCGAACTTTCCTGCTTGAAATAACGAACTTTTGACGATGGAGGCCACCATGAACAAGAAAACAAAGGCGCTCACCACCGAGCAATATAAAGAGATAATCCAGACCATGCGCGAGGGGTTCAGCGGTTGCCGCCCCAATGAGCGCATAGCCACCGCCCTTGTGCTGGAAGGGAATTTGGGCTTGCGTATCAGCGATATATTGAAGCTGCGGCCTTGTGATATTGTCCGGGATGGTGACAGATACCGGCTGGAAATCACCGAGCAGAAAACAGGCAAGCGCCGCGTGTTCACCGTCCCGCTTGTTATCCAGCAGTACATAGAGAATTATTGCTTGCGCCACAATATCCGACGTGAAGATCTGATTTTCCCCATCACCGAGCGAGCCATACAGAAGCAGCTTCATATCGTGTGCGACTACCTGGGCTTCGAGGGTATCAGCACACACAGCTTCCGCAAGTGGTACGCCACCGAGATATACAAGACGAACGGCTACGATATTGCCCTGGTGCAGAGGCTGCTACAACACAGCTCCGCCGCCGTGACACAGCGCTATATCGGCATTGAGCCGCAACGGATAGAAACGGCAATACAGAACCACGCACAGCTTATTTGACAGGCAGGGCCGCTCACTATGAGCGGCCCCCTATAACTTCGCTGCTGCCTTTTCCCTGATTTTATGGTACACTGGATATAAGACCGGGAAAGCGAGGCGGCACACATGGCAAGAGCAGAAAAGCAAAAAGTGAAAACGCTTTTTGTGGCGAAATACTTTTTGGAAAATTCCGATGAAAACCACCCGATCACCGCCGGGGACATTGTGGACTATCTGCGGGAAGATTGTGGGATTGAAGTGGAGCGCCGCGCCATCTACCGGGATATTGCCGCCCTGCGCGATGTGTACGGGATGGACATAGCTGGGGGACAGGGGGGCAAATATAGGCTGCTGTCCCGCCAGTTTGAATTTGAAGATTTACGGCTACTGGCTGAGTGCGTCCACGCGGCCAAATTTATATCCGCATCCAAGGCCAAGGAGCTTGTAAAGACTATCAGCGAGTTTTGCAGTATCTACCAGGCGGAAGAGTTGCAAAAAGAAGTGTTCCTTTGTGACCGCGTGAAAACAACACAAAATAAAGTCCTACACAATGTAGGGATTATTCACACGGCTATGGCAACTAAACAGGACGGAAAGCCCCACACGCCGCAAAAAATCACCTTCAAATATTTGAAATATACACTTCAAAACAAGGGCAAACAGATAGAAAGTTCTAACATTTATAAGGTCAGCCCGTATAGATTGCTGATAAATGAAGGGAATTACTATATGTTAGCTTTTGCAGACGGTAAAAAGCCGAAGATTAAGACTTACCGTGTTGACCGTATGAAAGATGTAACACCTATTGATGAACCGAGAGAGGGCGCAAAGGAATTTGCCGAGATTGATATGGAGAGTTATACCCGCCGCGTGTTCTCCATGTTCGGCGGGAAGCAAAAACGTGTCAGTATCCGCTTTATCAATCAGTTATTAGATACGGCGATTGAGCGCTTTGGAACAAGCCCCGATGTATTTTACAGGCAGGATGATGAAAAGCATTTTGTTGTGACCGCCGATGTGGAAGTCAGCGACCAGTTTTTTGCGTGGGTTTGCGGTTTCCGTAAGAGAGCGGCGATTATCAATCCTCCCGATGTGGTGGAGAGTATGAAAAAGTTTTTGGAAGATATTGAAACAAGATACCAAGATGATGAAAATTGAAGAAACGAGGCCAGAAGTTGTCACTTCTGGCCTCGTTCTTTTCAAAAGTTGTTGGTTATAGCCGGTTGAGGTTTTCCCGTAGAATATCAATTCCTGCTTTGGACAGCGCGATATAATACCGTTGTGTAACCTGAATGTTTCCATGACCCATTTGCGAACAAAGAAGGTGCTGCGGTGTGTTCAACTCCGCCATCATAGTCCCATAGGTATGACGCAAATAGTGATACTTGAACATTATCCCGCATTTGGCCTTAACCTCCCGCGTGTGGAACTTCATGGAGTTCACCGTCTGGATTTTCCCATCTGGCAGACAGTTCACAAGCTCCGTGGAGGAAATTTTACTTCCGTCCAAATCCTCGATAATACGCTGGTTCTGTTCCCGCAAGTCGGCAAGGTGGAGCTGGTCTTGCTCCCGCCGCTTCGCCAAATTCTGAAAATACACTTTCAGTTTGTCGCACATTTGGATTGTACGCTTTGCGTTGCGGGTTTTGAGGGACACAAGCTTGATACGCCCCTGCTGGTATTGCATTTGCCGGTCAATCAAAATCGTGCCATTTATCAGATCGACGTTCGACCATTTCAGACCGTAGCACTCATTGATACGCAGACCGCAATACCGTCCCAGCAAATACGCCGTTTCTGCATTGATGCCGTGGAAATAATCATCCAGTACGGCAAGCTCTTCCCGATTGAATGATACAATATCCAAGTCATCATCCGTTTTCAGCTTTGGCATGTGGATTTTGGTATCTTTGTTGACACAGAGCTTGTTGTAACTGTCCACGTCGAGATAGTTCCGGGAGTAGGCTTGCCCGAAGAGCAGATAGAACATCTTCAAGAAGCCCTCCACATAGCGATAGGAGAGGCCGCGGCTGCAATACAGTTCCGTCAAGTAGTCCACCACCTCCGCCGCGCTGATTTCATCAATGTACCGCTCCCCGAACCGGGTGCAAAGGTGGTTTTTCCAGAGGCTGTCCTGCTTGCGTTTGGTAGTGTATGCCCGGTCACTTCGGCCATTAGCACAGTATTCTTGATAGACCTCTTGAACCGTTTTCCGTACCGTGGGCTTTGGCTTGCGGGAGTTCTGGGCGCTGTCAATAGCCGCTTGCCGCGCCTTGATTGCTTCACGCTTTGTCTTGAAAGGAGCGCCAAATTCATCCTTTGCCTTCCGAACCTCTTTGCGGACACCATTCACCATGAGAACATAGCGATAAGCCCAATTCCCATTTTTCAATTTGTAGACACCCGCGTCATTTTGCTTTGCCACTTGCAAATCCCCCTTGTGGATTTTTTTGTGGCAAAAAGCCAAATTCCAGCGTGTGAAAAATGTCCACTTGTGGATAAAGAAATTTCCTGTATCTTCCTCTTTTTCACCTGTTTCCCGGCGCCGAACGGCGAAGCCGTTTGGCTACTTCACCGGCGAGTGCACTGAGGTGGGTATGTATCTGGCTATGTCCCGGGTGGCTTACCGCGAGGGCTATCCCGAGATCGGCGACTACTGGTACAAGGCCGGTCTGGAGGAGGCCGAGCACGCTGCCAAGTTTGCCGAGCTGCTGGGCGAGGTGATCACCGACTCCACCAAGAAGAACCTGGAGATGCGCGTCGACGCCGAGAACGGCGCCACCGCCGGCAAGTTCGAGCTGGCCAAGAAGGCCAAGGAGCTGAACCTGGACGCCATCCATGACACCGTCCATGAGATGGCCCGCGACGAGGCCCGACATGGCAAGGCTTTCGAGGGCCTGCTGAAGCGTTACTTCGGCTAATCCAAAGCCAACAGAATCGAAAATCCCCCGGCCGCAGCTGGCCGGGGGATTTTTTTGCGCCAGTGGGCTGACAGGCCATCAGGCGGATTCTCCTTGCATTTGCCAGTCGGGTGGGGTAGTATATAGAAGAAAACCGGGGGGTTTTCTTGGAAAATGATCGGTTGGAAGAGAAAACCAGTCACTTTGAGGGGCAGGGAGAAACAGATGTTTCGCTTTCAGATCTATGACAGCAGCGGCGACTATCTGGAAAGTCAGCGCTGGTGGATTTTTCCATCTTGATGACGGTGGGCGGCTTTTTGGGGGCATTTACCTATACCATCCGTGGCGGCGTGTTCTGCAATGCCCAGACGGCAAATTTTGTACTTTTCGCTATGGCCCTGGGGGATGCCCAGTGGAGCCGGGCGCTGTATTTCCTCATTCCCATGAGTGCCTATTTCCTGGGTGCCCTGCTCTCCGAGGCTGCCATGTCCTCTCCCAGATGGACGATGCCCGTCCGCTGGGAGACGGTTCTGGTCTTGGTGGAGATGGTTCTGGTGGTGATTTTGGGCCTGCTGCCGGAGAGTGCGCCTTATCAGATCTCCCAGGTGGTCATCAATTTCATGTGCTCCATGCAGTACAACACCTTCCGCATCGCCCAGGGAGTTCCCATGGCCACCACCTTCTGCACCAATCACCTGCGCCAGACGGGGATCGCCTGCTGCAAGGCTATTCGCACCCGGGATATCCAGCATGTCAAGCGCCTGGCCTGTCATCTGGAGATGCTGGCTGTCTTCGTGGCGGGGGGGCGTGGTCTCCACCATTTTGTGCCGGCATTTTATGGGACGGGCCATCTGGGCTGCCTTGCTCCCTCTTGCGGTGGTATTGGCGGATCTGCTGCACGCAGATCTTAAGGGAGAGCAGGCGGCGCCTGCGAAGTCCTGACGCAGCCGTGCATTGAGATTCAAAAGAGCCCCCTGATGGCACCGTCAGGGGGCTCCTTCTCACTTCCCGGACGTGTGCTGCGGAACGTTTTGGATATCTGCGGAGCGTAGACCGGTTCTTCAAAACAGGGATGGACACGCCCAAGACAGGGATGGGATACTGGGATCAGAAAGGAGGCGGAGGTATGGATGCCGGAAAAACGGGTGAGTATCTTGCCATGCTGCGCCGGGCCAGGGGCATGACCCAGCAGGAAGCGGCGGAGCAGCTGAATCTCTCCAACAAGACCATCAGCAAATGGGAGTCCGGCGGGGGGTTCCCCGATATCACGGTGCTGCCCGCTTTGGCGGAGCTGTACGGCGTGACCGCAGACGACATCCTGGCGGGGGAGACCCTGCGGGGCACCAAGCGGGAACAGGCGGCCGCCGGACGGAGTGCCGCGGAAAAGCGGCTGCTGGGGCGGCTGCGGATGCGGTTTGATGTGTGCTTTGTGCTCTCCCTGGCCCTGGCGGTCCTGGGGATGCTTCAAATCCCGTATGTGAGCCTGACTGCCCTGCCCCTTTCCGTGGCGTCAGTTTGGATGGGCTATGTTTTGACTGCCCATCCCCTTCGCTATGGCGGCGTGACGGAGGAGCGGAAACTGTATGAGAACCTTTACCGAAAGCTGCTGGCGGCTTCCGGCCTCCAGTGGCTGGCGCTGCTGGGCATGATCCACCTGGGTACGGTGGACTGGAGCCGGACAGACCTGGAAAATCTGACGGTGCCCTATACCGGGGATCATTGGAAACCGGTGATTTTCCTGGCGGGCCTGGTGCTTTTGTGGGGGCTGCTGGAGGCGGGCGTGCGCCGCCGCGCCGGAAAGGATGCCCGTCTGCTGCCGGGTAATTGGAAGGCCTGGGCCCTTTGGGGCATTTGGCTGACGGTGTTTCTGGCAGTGTGGACTGCTGTGGATCACCGGTTCGACGTGGCGTTGGCTCCCTGGGTGGAGCGGTATGGGGCGGATGTGCTCCATGACAGCCGCTTTGACGAGTGGTGGCCCACCTTGCGGGAGGAACGGGACAATGCGCTGATGCCCTTCCTGTGGGCCAGACGGATCACAGCCGGGGCTGGCGGTGTCATAACGGTGGTTCTGCTGGCAGTGACACTGCGGCGCATCTGGCGGAAAAAACCGGGGCAACCTCTTGCGCCGAAAGAGGAATGATGATAGAATTTTCCCGGAATAAAGGGGAGAATCATCATGTATCATGTTATCTTTTTCGACCTGGACGGTACGCTGACGGATTCCAAGGAGGGAATCTTCAAAAGCGTCCGCTATGCCCTGGAGAAGCTGGGGCGCCCGGTTCCCGGCGATGACATCCTGACGCTGTTTGTGGGCCCGCCTCTGGCGGATTCCTTTATGAATTTCTGCGGTATGACCCGGCCGGAGGCCGACGAGGCCGTGCGGATCTTCCGGGAGCGGTATGCCGTCAAGGGCCTCTTTGAAAATGCCGCGGTGCCCGGCGGCCCGGAACTGCTGCGGCGGCTGAAGGAGCGGGGCTATGTGCTGGCCCTGGCCTCCTCCAAGCCGGTGGAGCACTGCCGGCCCATTGTGGAGCGGTTTGGTTACGCCCCGTACCTGGATGTGGTGGCCGGCAGCGAGGGTGAATCCGACGAGACCAAGGCGGACATCATCCGCAAGGCCATGGCCCAGCTGGGCATCACGCAGGCGGATAAGGCCCGGGTGCTGATGGTGGGCGACCGGAAGTTCGACGTGCTGGGTGCCCGGGAGTGCGGCATCGACTGCGTGGGCCTGGAGGTGTGCCGCTATGGCCAGCCCGGCGAGCTGGAGGCAGCCGGCGCCGTAGCGGTAGTGGAGACGATGGAAGAACTGGAGACCTTCATTCTCCATCATTGATCAAAAAAAGGATGCCCTGCGCAACTGTACGCAGGACATCCTTTTTTGTCCGGGAAAAACCGTCAGGCGGCTTCCCGTTCCTTGATCTCGCGGATGGTCCAGCCTTCGCCGGTCAGGTCTGCGGAGAGTACCGGGTCGATGGGCACCGCCAGATACATGCTGTTGCCGTATGTATAGGCGCCGGAGGTGACGCCGATCACCTGGCCCAGGGCGTTTAGCAGGGCTCCGCCGCTGCTGCCCTGAGAGATATCCGCCGTACTCATCAGGCAGGGCACGGAATAGCGCTCCACATCCCGGTTCGTGGCACTGATGATGCCGGAGGATACCGCCAGGCCCATGCCCAGGGGATCGCTGAGGGTATACACCGGATCTCCGGGCCGCACGTCCCGGGTGCCGGAGGGGGCGATGTCCAGATGGGCAAAAGCAGAGGTGACATGGCCGGAGCGGCTGGTCTTGGAGATCTGGATCACGGCAATGTCGGCGTCGGGATCATAGTAGAGCACCCGCTGGACGGGATAGACCTCCCCGGTGGAGAGGGTGGCAACGGCGTGGACACTGTCTTCAATGGTGTGGTAATTGGTGACGGCCAGACCATCGGCGGAGATGAAGAAGCCGCTGGCATTGACCATGGGCATATCGATATCCAATTCAATCTGCCGGGTATAGACGTCCAGATGGAAGGCCGCCGCCGTATAGCGCTCTGCCACCTGCCGGGCCGTGAGAACAGGGGAGAGGAAGCCCAGAGCATTGGCCGCCGCCCGGGAGACGATGCCGCGGTCTATGAGGCGGCTGATGACGGTGGCGGAGCCGTCCTTGTAGGAGAAGGACAGGGCACTTTCCAGAAGGACAAAGAGCTGCCCCCGGGAGAGGGAACCCGTGGAGACCTGGGGCGTCAGGCCGATATGCTGGGCGAACAGGGCGGCGGAGTCCGGGGAAAAGTCACCGGCGGCGTCGTCATAGCCCAGCATCCGCAGCAAGAAGGTAAACCATTCATCCGCCGTAATGGCCGTGTCGGGATGGAAATCCAGGCCGGCGGAAGCGGGAGAGTCGATCCAGCCCTGGTGCACCGCGTAATGGACGGCGCGGGAGGCCCAGGTGGGTACATCCCGGTAGCCGGAGAACCAGTTGTCCGCGGCAGCATCCTGCTGCGCGCCTGCCAGACGCACCAGCAGCACAGCCGCCTGGGCCCGGGTGGCAGGGGACTCCAGGGCATATCCGCTGGTCCCGGTACCGTTGATCAGTCCCAGGGTGTGCAGGGCGTCGGCGGCCCGAAGGGTTTCCCCCTCCTGGGCAGCGGCAAAAGGGACTGCGCCTGTCAGCAGCAGCAGGGCGCAGAGAAAGGCAAGTACGCGTTTTTTCATGGGGCAGTTCCTCCATATTCCTGGGTGGACAGATTGATGGGCGGTGCCCAACAGAGGCTGAAACGGCGGGCACCGTCCGGCAGCCTGATTGTAGCACCTGGAAGCGGGGTTGGCAAGTGGGCGGATCTCTGCTACAATCTCACTGTAAGAACGGAAAGGCGGAAGAAATATGGCACAGCGCATTGCGGAGGGATTGTGGCGGCTGGAGATCCCTCTGGTGGGAAATCCCCTCAAGACGCTCAACAGGTACCTCATCACCGGGGAGCGGAACCTCCTCATTGACACGGGCTTTCGCCAGCAGCCCTGCCGGGAGGCATTGGAGCGCCAGCTCCGGGAGCTGGCGGTGGATCTGAACCGGACGGATCTCTTTCTCACCCATCTCCACAGCGACCATACGGGCCTGGCGCCGGAGCTTGTCCGGCCCGGCTGCCGGGTTTACATCGGCGCGGTGGATGGGCGGCGCCTGGTGGAGAGCGGGAGAGAACAGCCGTGGCGGAAGCTGTACCGGGAGTACGTGCAAAACGGCTTTTCCCGGCAGGATATGGAGACCCTCTGGGACAGCAATCCCGCTAAATCCGGCGCGCCGGTGCCGTGGGACGGTTACACGTTCCTGGAGGATGGGGACACACTGGGCTATGGGGCTTATAACCTGCGCTGCCTGCTGACGCCGGGCCACACCCCGGGACACATGTGCCTGTACGATGCAGCCCGGAAGACACTGTTCTCCGGGGATCATGTGCTCTTTCACATCACCCCCAACATCTGCCGCTGGACCGGCGTGGCGGACTCCCTGGGGGACTATCTCAAAAGCCTGGACCGGGTGCGGGATCTGCCGGTGGAGCTGCTGCTGCCCGCCCACCGGGAGGAAACGGGAGATCTGGCATGCCGGGTGGAGGAACTTAAGGCCCACCATGCCCGCCGGCTGGAGGAGGCGCTGCGGGTGGTGCGGCAGACGCCGGGGCTCACCGCCTGGCAGATTGCCGGGCGCATGGCCTGGAGCATCCGCTGCCGCAGCTGGGAGGACTTTCCCCTGACCCAGAAGTTTTTCGCCGTAGGGGAGGCTCTGGCCCACCTGGATCATCTGGAGGCCCGGGGGCACCTGCGCCGCATGGAGCATCAGGGCGTCATGGTTTATGACGCCATATCATAAAATATAAGGAGAGAATGACCATGGATATCCAGGAGATTTTGTCCAAGTGCGACCACACGCTGCTCTCCCCCACCGCCACGTGGGAGGAGATTCGGACACTGTGTGACGACGGCGTCCGGTACGGCTGCGCCAGCGTGTGTATCCCCGCCAGCTATGTCCGCCAGGCGGCGGAGTATCTGGCGGGACGGCTGCCGGTGTGCACCGTTATCGGCTTTCCCAACGGCTACGACACCACCGCCGCCAAATGCTTTATGGCTGCCGACGCCGTACAAAACGGCGCCGACGAGGTGGACATGGTCATCAACCTGGGCTGGGTGAAGGACCAGCGGTGGGAGGATCTCCTCGCAGAGATCCGGGCAGTGAAGGAGGCCTGCGGCGGCAAGCTCCTGAAAGTCATCATCGAGACCTGCCAGCTGACGGAGGCGGAGAAGATCCGCATGTGCGAGATCGTCACCGCCTCCGGGGCGGACTATATCAAGACCTCCACCGGCTTCTCCACCGGAGGCGCCACCCGGGAGGACGTGGCCCTCTTTGCTGCCCATGTGGGGCCGGGGGTGAAGATCAAGGCCGCCGGCGGCATCGCGGATCTGAAAGATGCGGAGGACTTTTTGAACCTGGGGGCCTCCCGGCTGGGGACTTCCCGGGTGGTGAAAGCCGTCAAAGCCCTGGGAAAGTGATTCCAATTTGTAGAATACAGACGATAAAATCCCCTCCGTTGTCGGATTCCGGCGGCGGAGGGGGTGCTTTTTCCACAGCGTGTTGAAAATACGGCGGGCGGGACAGGCGGGTTCAGCCCAGGACATAGCCGCTGAGAGCCGCTGCCAGCAGGGCGGAAAAGAGGCCCTGAAGGGCCTTCCCCGCCAGGTAGTACCGCAGCCGGAGCCCGCTGCCCTCCAGCGCCGCTGCCGTCTGGCACAGCACGGACAGCCCGCCCCATCCGGCGGCTCCCGCCGCCAGGATGAAGCCGAAGCGGTCCGGCGTCAGCAGCGGCGTCAGGGAGAAGAGCTCCGTCATCCCGACCAGCAGGGCGCCCGCCGGGCTTCCCAAAGAGGAGAGGGGCCGGGAGAGCACATAGAAGAAGGTCACAAAGGCGCAGACGGACAATACGCTGCGTAAAGCACCGTCCACTGCGGACACAAAGGCCTGTACCGGGGAGATGGCCTGAAAAGTACATGACCTTGACATATCCTGGGAACAGGCGGAGGACGTTCCCCGGAACAGCAGTCCCACCAGCAGGGCGGATCCTACATGGATCAGCAGCAGCCACACACCGGCGCGGACGCTGCCAAAGATCCCGGAGCCCAGAACGGAGATCAAAAAGACAGGGGAGCAGTTGTTGCAGAAGGTCAAAAGCCGCTCCGCCTCCTGCCGGGACAGGGCGTGGGACTGGTAGAGCTCCCCGGCGGTTTTGGCGCCGATGGGGTATCCTCCCAGCAGGCCCAGCACCAGGGCGGCGCTGCCGGGGCCTCCGATCCGGAACAGGGGCTCCATAAGACCCGAGAGCACCGAGGCCGTCAGGTCTCCAAAGCCCATGGCCAGTAGCAGCGACGAGATCACAAGAAACGGGAACAGGGAGGGGATCACGGACCGGGCGCACAGGGACAGCGCCTCCTCCACAGCGGCCCGGCAGTGGGCGGCGTCCGCCAGAAACCACAGGGCCCCGCAGCACAGTACCAGACAGAAAGGCGTTCTCCAACGTTTTTTCATATCCATCACCGGAGCCATTCTATGCGTCCCCCCTCTGGTACATGCCGGGGTGGGACAGGCAAGTTTGCGGGGATTTCCGCATACACGTGGCAAAGAGGTGAGACATATGGAGCGCAATCGAAAGGAGAGCCGGGTGCTGGATACCGTGGCGGAGCTCTTTGACCTGCCGGCGGACGTGGTGGCGGGGCTTCCCCGGCTGGAGATGGTGGGCAGCCGCCAGCTGTATCTGGAGCATCACGCGGGGATCCTGGCGTACAGTGAAGAGCAGATCGACGTCAATACCCCCGAGGGCATCCTGCGGGTGCGGGGGGAGCGTTTGACCTTGACGGCCATGACGGCGGAGGAACTGCGCATCGGCGGCGCCATTGCGGCGGTGGAGTGGGTGAGGTAGCCTATGCTCAAGGAAATCGTCAACCGTCTGCGGGGGCAGGTGCGATTGCGGGTGGAGAGCCCGTTTCCGGAGCGGGTGCTGAACCTGTGCGGCGCCCGGAATCTGGCATTCTGGGATCTGGAGTGGGAGAGCGCCACCGCCTTCACCTGCCGCATGAGCCGGGGGGATTACCGTGTTCTGCGCCAAGCGGCAGCGCAGCTGGAGTGCGCGGTGACTCCGGTGAAAAAAGAGGGGGTTCCCTATTTTCTGGGTCGCTTCCGCCACCGCCAGGCCCTGGCGGTGGGCCTGGTAGGCGCCGCATGCGCCCTGACGGTGGGCTCCTTTTTCATCTGGGACTTCACCGTGGAGGGCAATGTCACCGTCACCGATGAGGAGATCCTCCGCTCCCTGGCGGACAATGGGGTGGGGCTGGGAACCTTTGGCCTGTCCCTGGACGGAGAGAGCATCCGCAACCATGTGCTCCTGGATATTCCGGAGCTCAGCTGGATCGCCGTCAATGTCTCCGGCTGCCGGGCCTATGTCCAGGTACGGGAGCGCGATCCCAAGCCGGAGATGGTGGATGAGCGGAGCCCCACCAACGTGGTGGCCCGGCGGGAGGGGTTGGTGCTGGACGTGCAGGCCCTGGACGGGGTAGCCTGCGTGCTGCCGGGCACCACCGTCACGAAGGGGCAGCTGCTGATCTCCGGCGTGGAGGATACCGGCACCTACGGTGCCCGGCTCCTGGCGGGAATGGGGACGGTGGAGGCCCGCACCTGGTATACCCTCACCGCCAAGATCCCCCTGACACTGCCTCAAAAACAGTACACCGGGGAGGAAAAAACCTGCTTTTCCCTGGTCTTGGGGACCCACCGGATAAAATTCTTTTCAAACAGTAGCATTCAGGGGGAAAATTATGATAAAATAACCAACAGGTATCCGTGCTCCCTGCTGGGAGTGCCGCTGCCGGTTACCATTGTGAAAGAGCAGTACCGGTTTTACGATCCGGTTTCTCCCTCCGACCCGGACGAGGCGTCCGTTGAACAGGCCAAGGAGGCGGGGGAGGCCGCCCTGACGGCGTATCTCAACACGCTGCTGGAAGGATACGGGAGCGTATCCTCCACCCTGTGTACCTCCCGGCAGGAGGGGGACACCCTGGAGGTGACGCTGCGGGCGGAGTGCCGGGAGCAGATCGGGCAGCCGGTACCGATCTATACCCAATCTACCAACGAACCGGGCGGAGAAAGCCCGTGAATAACAGGAGTGAAGCAAGCATTGGAACAGCGAATCAGCATTGAGCGTTTGGAACAGGCGGTGAACATCTTCGGATCCTTCGATGAAAACATCCGCCTTTTGGAGCAGGAATTTTCCGTCACCGTGGTGAACCGGGACGGGGAGCTCCGGGTGGAGGGTGAGCCGGAGAACACCATGCTGGCCTGCAAGGCCATCCAGGCCCTGCTGACCCTCTCCTCCCGGGGAGAGTCCATCGGCGAGCAGAACGTGCGCTATATCATCGGCCTGGTGCGCTCCGGCAAGGAGACCCAGGTAGCGGAGCTCACCGGAGACGTGCTGTGCATCACCGCCAAGGGCCGCCCGGTCCGGCCCAAGACCATCGGACAAAAGGAATATATCAAGTCGGTGCTCCACAACACCGTCACCATCGGTGTGGGCCCGGCAGGCACCGGCAAGACCTATCTGGCGGTGGCCGCCGCCGTCTCCGCCTTCCGGGACAAGCAGGTCAACCGCATCATCCTCACCCGCCCGGCGGTGGAGGCCGGCGAGCGCCTGGGCTTTTTGCCCGGCGACCTCCAGAGCAAGGTGGATCCCTACCTGCGGCCGCTGTACGACGCCCTCTTCGACATGCTGGGGGCGGAGACGTACCAGAAGTACCTGGAGCGGGGCAACATCGAGGTGGCGCCCCTGGCCTATATGCGGGGCCGCACCCTGGACGACAGCTTCATCATCCTGGACGAGGCTCAGAATACCTCCCGGGAGCAGATGAAGATGTTTTTGACCCGCCTTGGCTTCGGGTCCAAGATCGTCATCACCGGTGACGTCACCCAGATCGACCTGCCCGACGGAAAGGCCTCCGGCCTCAAGGAGGCCATGCGGGTGCTGCGGAACGTGGAGGGCATCGGCATCTGCCAGCTGACCAACGCCGACGTGGTGCGCCATGTGATGGTGCAGCGGATCGTGGAGGCCTATGAGCGCTATGAGGAGGCCAAAAACGGCGGAAAGGGGCGCAAGTGATGGCAAAACGGCACTATATCCCGGTGACGGCGGACATTCCCGGCGCCGCCAGTGAAGGCAACTGCGCCCTCATCCGCAAGGTCATCCGCACGGCTTTGGCCGCCGAGGGGGTGGACTTCCCCTGTGAGGTGGACGTGCTGCTGACCAACGACGAGAACATCCATCAGGTGAATCTGGACATGCGGGGGGTGGACCGGGCCACAGACGTGCTGAGCTTTCCGGAGTTTGACCTGACCCCGGGGGAACTTCCGGGACCGGAGGACGCGGACCCCGGCACGGGGCTGGTGCCTCTGGGGGACATGGTGATCTCTATGGAGCATGTGGCGGCCCAGGCCAAGGAGTACGGCCACCCCAAGCGCCGGGAGCTTGCCTATCTGGTGGTGCACTCCGTGCTGCACCTGCTGGGGTATGACCACTTGGACGAGGGCCCCCAGAAAAAGCAGATGCGCTCCCGGGAGGAGGCCATCCTGGCGGAGCTGGGCATTGGCCGGGATTGACGGCGTAAGTCTGAACACCGGAGAGGGATCGGTATGAAAGATTTCTTGGCGGCTTTTGTGCTGCTGGTGATTGTGGGGTATGGATTTCTGGCCCTGGGCGGCGCGCTGGGACTGGCCCTCTTCGGCGTGGCGGTGGCGGCTGTGGTGATTGCCGGGCTCATCTCCCTTTTGGGAAAGCTGGAAGATCTGGAGAAGAAACTGGATGCACTCACCGCCGCCGGAGCTGCCCCTGAGGGGGAAAGCACACCGCCGGAGGCGGACGACGGGGAGGCGCCTGGGGACAGCGCGGTGCATTGACGGCGGACAGCCCCGGCGCATAGACTATCCCGAGGTGATTTGGGATGGTATTGCTGCAAGATGGAGTCATCGCATTTTTGTCCGCCGTGGGGCTGACGGCCATTGTCTGGCTGGCAGCGGGCGCGATCCTGCACACGGGCCGGCCCACTGTGCCGGGCCTTTTGCTGGTGCTGCCGCTGCGGGGAGAGGTTCCGGCCCTGGAGGAGGATGTCCGGGAGCTGCGCCGGGTGCGCCGCCAACTGCCGGGCGCCCGGATCGTGCTGGCGGACTGCGGCATGACGGAGGAGGCCAGGGCACTGGCATCCTATCTCTCCGCCCGGACGGAGGGGGTCTCCCTGACGGAGGGAACGGAGATTCATGTGGGGTAGTACCCCGGGAAGAGGAAGAACATGGAAGAGCTGACTGCCTGCGAGGGCACCGTACATAGCGTGATTTTTCAAAATGCCGAAAACGGCTATACGGTCCTGCGCCTTCTCACGGAGGAGGGCGAGGTGGTCACGGTGGTGGGGTGCATCCCCTGCGTGGCGCCGGGGGAGCACCTGAGCGCCGTGGGCACCATGGAGACCCACCCCCAGCACGGAGAGCAGCTGCGGGCGGTGGAGCTGGAGCGGAGCCTTCCGGAGGACGAGGAGGAGATCGCCAGCTATCTGGGTTCCGGCGTGGTGAAAGGGGTAGGCCCTGCCACCGCCCGGCGGATCGTGGACCGCTTCGGCACCGAAACCCTGGACATTCTGGAGCGGGAGCCGGAGCGGCTGAGCCTCATCAAGGGCATTACGGAGCGCAAGGCCATGGAGATCGCCGAGAGCTTCCGCCACCACATGGGCCTCAGGCGGCTGATGGAGTTTCTGGCCCGGTATCAGCTGCCGCCGGTGCTGGCCATGCAGCTGCGGCGCCAGTACGGAGACGCGGCGTTGGAAAAGGTACGGGAAAACCTGTACCTTTTGTCCGGTGAGAGCTGCGGTGTGGAGTTCGCCGTGACAGACCAGATCGCCCTCTCTTTGGGCATGGAGCTGGACAGCCTGTGCCGGGTGGAGGCGGCGGTCTCCTTTGAGCTGGGCCACAACGAGCGCAACGGCCACGTGTTCTTGCCCCGGGAGAAGCTGATTGCCGCCACGGCGGAGCTGCTCCACGGCAGTGCGGACACGGTGGAACAGGCTCTGGACGGCCTCATCGAGCGGGGAGCGGTGGTGCAGGAGGGCGTGGGCAACGCCCAGGCCTGCTATCTGCGGCGTCTTTGGGAGGCGGAGCAATCCGCCTGTATCCGCCTGACGGGCCTGCTGGCGGTGGAGGCAGACCGCAGCACCCAGCCGGAGCGGGCAGTGCGGGAGATCGAGTCCCTCCAGGGCATCACCTATGCGCCCCTGCAGCGCCAGGCAGTGGAGCTGGCGGCCCGGGAGGGGGTGGTGATCCTCACCGGCGGCCCCGGCACCGGCAAGACCACCACTGTCCGGGGCATCGTGGCCTTGTTTCAGAAAATGGGCCTGGATATCCTGCTGGCGGCTCCCACGGGCCGGGCAGCCAAGCGCATGAGCGAGCTGACGGGTATGGACGCCCAGACCATCCACCGCCTGCTTGGCATGAGCTGGAGCGAGGCCACCGGCCAGGTGACCTTCACCAAGACGGAGAAGGAGCCTCTGGAGACCGACGCCCTCATTGTGGACGAGATGAGCATGGTGGATCTGCCCCTCTTTTCCGCCCTGCTGCGGGCCTTGCGGCCGGGAACCCGGCTGGTGCTGGTGGGAGATGCGGACCAGCTGCCCTCCGTGGGGGCGGGCAACGTCTTTTCCGACCTTATCCGCAGCGGGAAGATTCAGACGGTATTTTTGCGGGAGGTGTTCCGCCAGGCGTCGGAGTCCGCCATTATCCGCAATGCCCACGCGGTGAATCTGGGGCAGCCCCCCCGGCTGGTGAATGACCAGGGGGACTTCTTCTTTCTGTGCCGCCGGGACCCGGAGCGGGCCTTGGCCACGGTGGTGGAGCTGTGCAAGACCCGCCTGCCCGAGAAGATGGGCATCCCTGCGGATCAGATCCAAGTGCTTACCCCCACCCGGAAGGGGCCCTGCGGCACCATCCGCCTCAACGGCTGCCTGCAGGAGGCGCTGAATCCTCCCGCTCCGGACAAACGGGAGATTTTGTGGGGGGAGCGGCTCTTCCGCCAGGGGGACCGCATCATGCAGACCCGCAACGACTACGACGTGGTGTGGGAGAAGGACGACGGCACCGTGGGTACCGGCATGTTCAACGGCGACGTAGGGAAGATTTTGGAGATCGACCCCTCTGGAGAGCTGCTGGTGGTGCGCTTCGACGACCGTACCGCCACCTACACATCGGACATGCTCAGCGAGGTGGATCTGGCCTATGCCCAGACTGTCCACAAGGCCCAGGGCAGCGAGTACCGGGCCGTGGTGTTCGCCGCTATGCCCTCCGCGCCGTCGCTGATGGTGCGGGGCGTGCTCTATACCGCCCTCACCCGGGCCCGGGAGCTGCTGATCGTAGTGGGGGACGACGCCGCCATCCGGTCTATGGCGGAAAACGACCGCCGCCAGAAGCGGTATTCCGGATTGAAATGGCGGCTGTCCCACGCCGGGGAGTAATTTGGGCCGCCCGCCAGCCGGGAGAACCGGGCTTCCCGGGAGAATCCGCCCCCATTTTCTTTTCGAGGCATCGAAAAGAAAACGGCTGCGGCCGGTCAAAAGAAAAGATGCTGGGACGAACCGACGGATGCGAAAAGTACATCCGCCGGTTCGTAAGTACGGGGGTATTCTCAGACACTGCCCGGGAAGTCCGGCAGTCTTCTGCCGCGTGCGCCGGAGCGGTTCGGTATCATAAACCGGTCCCCGCATACGGCGGCCCGATCATGACCGGGGCTGTTATCGCATGGCTCCGTTTCTCTTTCCGCTGCCGCTGCCTGGTACGCACCCGGCAGCGCGTAGCGAAGCGGAACGCGCGGGAGTTGGCGGACAGTCCTTTCGATGACCACCACGATTTTGTATCGCACCGGTTGTGCGGGGAAGCAGTTGGTTGATGGCCTGAGTATGGCGCACTAGGCACAAGGGCTCCGATTTCAGACTGTACCGATTCCGAAGGCCCTCGTTTTTCGCCCAAATGCCTGTGGCATTTGGGCGCTGACGGTTTTCTTTTGGACCGTGCACGGCCCGTTTTCTTTTTAAAAGAAAATGGGGGGTGCATGCCCTGCGGACACACCACCATGATATATCCAAAATGATAGGACCCGTTTGGGTCCCATTATTTTTGCGTTCCTCCATAGAATAATGCAAAAGTGGACCAAAACAAGTCCGTTTTGCGGAGGCACCTATGGAGGAACAAAAGATCAAACAGGATATTCGGATTGGGGATAATATCCGCAAAATCCGTCAACAACAGGAGATCGGCCAAACGGAACTGGTCCGGCTGCTGCAATTAGAGGGCGTGGAGATGACGCGGGAAACTCTGGTGAAAATCGAGCGGGGAACCCAGCATATTCGGGCATCCCAACTGCGGGGAATCCGGGATGCCCTGCATACCACGTACGACGCGCTTTTGGCAGAAGAGTAAGGCATGAGCGTGTGGGAACAGCTCCTGAATCTCCTCTTTCCCCCAAAGTGCCCCTTCTGCCGCCGCATCCTGGACAGCCCGGGTGTATGCGATACCTGCCGGAAGGAGCTGCCCTGGACGGAGGAACATGAGGCTGTGCGGGAGGGAACCGACGGCCTCCGGTGTGCCGCGCCTTTGTGGTACGAGGGGAAGGTCCGGGAGGCGATTTTGCGCCTGAAATTCTACGGCGCCGCCGCCACGGCGGAGACACTGGGCGCCCTCATGGCCCAGTGCGCCGCGGAGCACCTCTCCGGGGAGTTCGATCTTGTCACCTGGGTGCCTGTCAGCCGCAAGCGCCGCTGGAAGCGGGGGTACGACCAGGCGGAGCTGCTGGCCCGGGCCGTCTGCCGGGCCTGGGGCGTCAAGCCTGTTGCCCTGCTGCGCAAGACCATGAATAACCCCGCCCAGTCCGGCCTGAAGGAGGACGCCGCCCGCCGGGCCAATGTGCTGGGGGTCTATGAGATGCGCCCCGGCGCGGAGGTGTCCGGGCGGCGGGTGCTGCTCATTGACGACGTATGCACCACCGGAGCCACGTTGACGGAGTGCAGTAAGGCCTTGCGGGAGGCGGGAGCGGATGCCGTGGTGTGCGCCTGTGTGGCCCACGCCCGCCGGGAGAGGGACCGGAGGTGAGAGACAGGAGGTTTTCACCAGAAATTTGTCTTCCGACGCCTGGAAATGTAAACATAATAGACTTGCATTCCCGGAAAGCGGTCAGTATAATGTAGAATGTGTGATTGTATGCGGGAAAACCGTTCATAATAACAGATAGAAAGAACAATGAGGTGGAAGTTATGTCCATGGCAAAGGATATCGGTATCGATCTGGGTACCGCTTCGGTTTTGGTGTATGTGAAGGGCAAGGGCATCGTTTTGAACGAGCCCTCTGTGGTGGCACTGGATAAGAATACCGGCAAGCTGCTGAAGGTGGGCGCCGAGGCCCAGGCCATGCTGGGCCGTACCCCCGGCAACATCATCGCCATCCGTCCCCTGCGGGAGGGCGTCATCTCCGACTACGACATGACGGAGCGGATGCTGCGGGAGTTTATCCACAAGGTGGCCGGCGTGTCCTTCTTCAAGCCCCGGGTTATCATCTGCGTGCCCTCCGGTATCACGGAGGTAGAGGAGCGCGCCGTTATCGACGCGGGCATCCAGGCCGGCGCCCGGAAGGTCTACCTCATTGAGGAGCCTGTGGCGGCTGCCATCGGAGCCGGGATCGACATTACCCAGCCTGACGGCCACATGGTGGTGGATATCGGCGGCGGCACTGCGGATATCGCCGTTATCTCCCTGTCCGGCGTGGTGGAGAGTGCCTCCATCAAGATTGCCGGCGACCAGCTCAACGAGGCGGTGGTGAAGTACATGCGCCGCAAGCACAACCTGCTGGTGGGCGAGCGTACCGCCGAGGAGATGAAAAAGCGCATCGGCTGCGTCTTCCCCAAGGATGAGGAGGAGACCATGGACGTCAAGGGCCGGTGCCTGCTGACGGGCCTTCCCAAGGTGGTCACCGTCTCCTCCACGGAGATGATGGATGCCTTCGAGGAGCCTGTGGAGCGCATCATGGAGGCCATCCACTCCGTCCTGGAGCGCACGCCCCCGGAGCTGGTGGCGGATATCTCCACCAATGGCATCGTCATGACCGGCGGCGGCAGCCTGGTCTCCGGCTTCGACAAGCTGGTCTCCGCCCGCACCGGCATCCACACCGTCATCGCCGAGGACGCCATCTCCTGCGTGGCCATCGGCACCGGCAAGAGCCTGGATTCCCTCAACAACATGCAGGACGGCACCATGAACCTCTCCCGCCGCCGTCAGATGAACTGAGCGGAAAAAACAAAACGCTCCCGGAGCCCAAAGGCTCCGGGAGCTTCCTTATGATTACAGATGGTCGTCCTGGTATTCCCGGCGCTCCGCCTCCCAGCGGGCCCGGTCCGCATCCGTGAGAGGCCGCAGCACCCGGCAGGGATTGCCGCCCGCAATGACCCCCGGGGGCACGTCCCGGGTCACTACCGCCCCGGCGGCGATGACGCTGCCCCGCCCGATGGTGACCCCCGGTACCACTACCACATTGCCGCCGATCCACACATCGTCCTGGATGGTGATGGGGAGGCCGAATTCCAAGTCCAGGTTCCGGATCTCCGGTACCGTGGGATGTCCGGCGGTGTATAGGCACACCCGAGGTGCGATGTAGACGTGGTCGCCGATGGTAATGGGTGCCACGTCCAGAAAGATGCAGTCGTAGTTGGCGTAAAAGCAATCCCCGATGGAGATGTTGGTGCCGTAGTCGCAGCGGAAAGTGGGTTCGATCCAGCAGTGTTCCCCCACGCTTCCGAAAAGCTCCCGCAAGATGGTGTCCCGGCGGTTCTGCTGCTCCGGCAGAGTGGTGTTGTAAGCATGGCAGAGTTCCTTTGCCCGCTGCCGGCCCTGTACCAATACGGGATCCCCGGCATGATACAGCTTGCCGGAGAGCATGCGTTCTCGCTCGTTCATGTGTACTCCTTTCTCCGTGCGCCCGCAGGCGGTTTCCAATCTCAGTAAAGCAGGAAAGGAAACCCTTGTCAACGGAAATGCCTTGCTTTTTTGCGGGAATTTGATATAGTTATCATATTAGGCATACGATCTTCGTACTGGAAAGAAGGAGGAGCCCATGGCTGTTTCCATCATCACCGATTCCACCAGTGACCTGACGGCGGAGGAGCTGCAGGCGCTGAACGTTCACATGATCCACATGCGGGTGATCTTCGAGGACGGCGTCTATACCGACGGCGTGGATATCACCAAGGAGATGTTTTATCAAAAGCAGGCAGAGGCCAAGACCCTGCCCAAAACCACCCAGGTCAACCCCCAGGAGTACTGCGACGCCTTTGAGCCTCTGCTGGAAAACGGGGACGAGGTGGTGGCCATCCTGATGTCCTCCAAGCTCTCCGGCACCTTCCAGTCCGCCATGATCGCCAAGGAGATGGCCAGGGGCGGCGAGCGGCTGCATCTGGTGGATTCCCTGAACGTCACCATCGGCGAGGGGCTGCTGGTTCGGGAGGCTGTGAAGATGCGGGATGCCGGGGCCTCCGGCGCCGAGATCGCCGCCGCGCTGGAGGAACTCAAGCACCGGGTGCGGTTCGTGGCCTTCATCGGCACGTTGAAGTATCTGAAGATGGGCGGACGCATCTCCTCCTCCACCGCAGTGCTGGGCACCATGCTGAACATCTCCCCGGTGGTGGCCATCGTGGACGGTGAGGTCCGGTCTGTGGGCCGGGTGAAGGGCAAGCAGAAGATCGTGGAATACACCCTGGATTTTGCCCGGGCCTATCCCATCGACAGCCGCCACGGTGTCATGTTCGGCCACTCCCGCTGCCTGGAGACCATGGAGACTTATCGGGAGAAGGTGTCCCAGGCTTTGGG
Source organism: Dysosmobacter sp. (assembly GCF_052306735.1). Taxonomy (NCBI): domain Bacteria; kingdom Bacillati; phylum Bacillota; class Clostridia; order Eubacteriales; family Oscillospiraceae; genus Dysosmobacter; species Dysosmobacter sp. The sequence goes on from NZ_DAWBAJ010000011.1 coordinate 39,530, forward strand.
CATCCAGCGTTCCGACTGGGACGAGCTGGGGGCTGTCATTGGGACGCACTCCGGCCCCGGGTGCTACGGCATGGCCTATATCGGCCTGAAATAAATCAAAAAAAGCAGAGCCTCCCGGCTCTGCTTTTGCCTGTTGCAGATACGACTGTACTTTCTGAGTATGGGGCGTATGCTGTGGGGGAAGCTAGTGTATGCGGGCGTTGAAAAAAGGACGCGGCCCGTAGGCCGCGTCCGGGTGAATCGTCTGAAGTTATCCGAAAATATGGATGAAACCGAAGTCATTGAGCTGTCCCAGCAGCACCAGAATCATGCCCACCGGCGTTACAATGTAAATGCAGAGTTTGTAGAACAGATCGATCTTGGCAGAGCAGCCCTGCCGGACTTCTTCCAGAATGGTCTTGGGCTTGACTTCCCAAGCCACCATCAGGCTCATCAGCAGCGCGCCCAGCGGCATGGCGATGCCCTCGGACATCATGTCCATGAAGTCCAGCCAGTTGTCGTTCCAGTTGTTGATGCCGAAGGTGGCCTGACCGGGGACCCACAGACCGTTGGAGCCCAACCCGTCCACCGCTACCAGCACGGCCTCCACCGTAATGGCCAGGCAGATGATGAGGACGATCTTGTTGCGGTTTCCGGTTTTACCCTTTTCCGCGGCCCGGTCCAGGAAGAAGGTGGCCACCACTTCCACCAGGGAGATGGCGGAGGAGATGGCGGCGATCAGGACCAGCAGATAGAAGATCACGCCGAAGAGGGGACCGGCGGTACCCATGGCATTGAACACATCCTGCAGCGTCACGAACAGCAGACTGGGGCCGCTGAGCTTGATGTCCGCCACATTCATGCCCTGCTGGATGCCGATGGCCACGGCGGCGGGGATCACGGCCAGGCCTGCCATCAGAGCCACCAGGGTATCGGAGAAGACGATGACCACAGAGTTTCTCACCAGGTTCTCCTGCTTGTTGAGGTAGGAACCGTAAGTAAACATGACGCCCATGGCCAGGGACAGCGAGAAGAACATCTGGCCGCCGGCAGTTGCCAGGACGGTGAGGAAATTGGGCGCCTCGGCAATGAATCCCTTGCTGACGGCATAGCCGGGGACAAACATGAATTTCAGTCCCTCCACAGCGCCCTCCAGGGTGACGGAGCGGATGATGATGATGACCAGCATCACGAAAAGGGCGGGCATGCCGATCTTGTTGAACTTCTCAATGCCGCCGGAAATGCCGCCCCGGTTGATGAGATAGCAGATCACCAGGAACAGCAGCGTGAAGACCACGCAGCCAAAGGGATTGGTGAGCATGGCGGTGAAGAGGTCTGCACCGGTTTTGATCTCAGCACCGGCGAAAGCCAAATTGCTCATGTTCAGGGCCATGTACTCGATGCAGTAGCCGCCCAGAACGGAATAGAAGCTCATGATGATGAAGGGGGAGAAGACCGCCAGCCAGCCCACCCATTTGAATTTCTTGGACAGGGTATGGTAGCAGCCGATGACGCCTTTGCCCACTTTGCGGCCCATGGCCAGTTCGCTGACCATCACCACGAAGCCCACAAAGACCGCCAGGAGAAGGTATGCGATCAGGAAGGTGAAGCCGCCGGACTTGCCCATCTTGTACGGGAAGCCCCAGATGTTGCCAAGACCTACGGCAGAGCCGATGGCCGCCAGCAGGAAGCCGATATTACTTCCCCAAGAACCTCTCTCATTTTCCAAAATAATTCCCTTCTTCCCTATCAAACTCTCTCATATCTACCATGCTTATTCTTCATACAACATACTATATTTTTCCGGTCAGGTCAAGACCAGTTATGTGCAAAATGACAAAAAATGTTTTTCTAACAAGGACAAAAATTTCACAATCAAGGACAAGGTGAAACCATGCTGCAATTCAAAACCGTGACAAAACAGGATGCCTCCAAGCTGCGAAAATACTATCAGAGCTGCAATTACGGACTTTGTGAGTACTCTGTGGGGACAAAGCTCATGTGGCGCAAAACCCTCCATCCGGCCTGGACGGAGGCGGAAGGGTGCCTGGTGGTGCGCAATGAAATCGACGGGCAGGTGGTCTTTGACTATCCTGTCCCCGGCCCCGAGGGGGACGAGGACGCGGCCCTCACAGCCATTGAAGGCTACTGCCTGGAGCAGGGGATCCCGCCGGTGATCTCCGTGGTGCCGGAGTGTAAGGCCCCCCGGCTGCTGAGCCGTTATCCCTATATGCGGGTGAGTGACGTGCGCACTTGGCGGGACTATGTATACTACCGGGAGGATCTGACCCTCTTCGCCGGCCGGCGCTACTCCGGGCAGCGCAATCATATCAACAAGTTCCGCTCCAAGTGGCCGGATGCCTATTTCCGCCCGCTGACGGCGGCGGACACGGCCCTCATCGATCAGTTCTGGAGGGATTATGAGGCGGAGTTCCCCAAGGGGGACAACGCCAAGGCCATGGACGAACTGAAGCTGGCCCAGGGGATGCTGAAGCTGGTGGGCAAGCCCTGCTTCCTGGCGGGGGGCATGTTCGACGGGGAGAAGCTCATTGCCCTGTCCCTGGCGGAAAAATGCGGCGAGACCCTGATCATCCACATTGAGAAGGCCCTCTACTCCTATACCGGGGTCTATCCCACCCTGGTGCAGGCCTTTGCCGGAGAGTTCGGGGACGGCTGCCAGTGGATCAACCGGGAGGACGACGCTGCCGACCGCGGGCTTCGGACCTCCAAGCTCCAGTACGGCCCTGCCAAGCTGGCCCCCAAGTACCGCTTTGAGCCGCAGAATGAGCTTTTGCGCCATGTCTCCTCTATTCCGGAGCTGAAGACGGAGCGTCTGACCCTTTCGGCGCTGCGCCAGGAGGACATCCCCGCCTACAACGCCCTGGTTCTGGACGGGGAGCGCAACCGCTGGTGGGGCTATGACGATGTGGGCGGCCTGGGCGGCCCGGTGGAGGAGCGCAGCTTCTTCGATGTGGCCAACCGGGACTTTGAAAACCGTCTGGCTGTCAATTTTGCCGTCCGGCTGGACGGGACGCTCATCGGCGAGGCGGTGCTCTACCGCTTCGACTACCGGGGCGGCGCGGAGCTGGGCTGCCGGATCGACACCGCCCATGCCGGACATGGCTACGGCACCGAGGCCTTTGCTGCCGTGGCAGACTGGGCGCTGTATAAAGTCCATCTGACCCGGGTGGTGGCCAAGTGCTACAAGGAGAACCAGGCGTCCTACAAGATGCTCTCGTCCTGTATGCGCAGGAGCGGTGAGGACGGTACCTTCTACTATTTTGAAAAGCTGGTATAAACTGTACGGCGGCGGTTTTTCCGCCGCCGTTTTGCCATCCTTGCGCGAACCTGTGGGGTGTGCTATGCTGAGGCCAGAATGGGGGAAGGAGGGCGGCGGTCTTGAACAAGCATCCTCTGGATAAGCTGATGAACCGGTTGAGTTTGCTGGTGCTGGTGGGCTCCGTGGTTTTTCTGGCCGGATACTGGAAGCAGATTCCTGCGGAAGTACCCATGCACTACAACGCCGCCGGGGAGATCGACCGCTGGGGCACCAAGGCAGAGCTGCTGATCCTGCCGGTGATCGCCTGGCTGCTGTATGGTCTCTTGACGGTGGTGGAGCAGTTCCCCAGCGCCTGGAATACCGGGGTCAAGGTGACGGCGGAGAACCGGGAGCAGGTATACGCCTTGCTGGGCCATATGCTCAGCACCTTGAAGCTGCTGGTTATGGTGATGTTCGCCTGGATCACCCTCTGGTGCGCCCTGGCCCGTCCTTTGCCGGTGTGGTTTTTGCCGGTGGTGCTGGCCGCGGTATTTGGGAATATGGCCTACTGGCTTGTCCGCATCTTCCGGGCCCGGTAAGTGGTGATATGAAAAAACGCCCGCGCCATGTTGACGCGGGCGTTGCTTTTTTGATGCGGTTATGTTCCGGCGTGTTCCAGGTTGGCGGGGCCGAAGCTGTGGGGCAGCAGCTCCCGGAGGGTGAAGCGGCGCTGCTCGCCCCGACCGTTGAGGGCGATGATCTCCAGATCCGGCGCAAACTCCGAGAGTACCTGGCGGCACACGCCGCAGGGGACGCAGAAATCCTCTCCGGTGCCGGCGATGGCGATGCGCCGGAAGTCCCGGTGCCCCTCGCTGACGGCTTTGGCCATGGCGGTGCGCTCGGCACAGATGGAGGGGGAGTAGGCGGCGTTTTCAATGTTGCAGCCGGTGAAGACGCTCCCGTCGGCGCACTCCAGAGCGGCTCCCACCGGGAAGCGGGAGTAGGGACAGTAGGCCCGCTCCAGCATGGCCACGGCGGCGGCGCACAGCTGAGATTCGGTCATGGTACTTCTCCTTTCCTGTACGGTTAAGAGGCGCTTTTGGGCGTCCACCGGACGCCCCGGTCCGGCCGGACGGTGAGATCAATGATGTCCCGGGCGTCGTAGAACTGGCTGTACCAGCCCAGGACCTTGTCGGTGCCCCGGAGGGTGGTCCCGTCCGGGTGGAGCCGGTCGCAGATGACGGCGCTGATGTCCTTTTTGATGTAGCTGAAGCTGTTGATCCCCACAGAGCAGAAGATCCGGAAGCCCTGGCTCTGGAGATACCGGAAGATGGGGCCGGTCTGGTGCCAGTCGTCCCCGTCGGGGCGCTCCCCGTGGGGATAGAACAGCACATTGGTGGGGCCTACCAGGCTGCCCACCTCGTCAAACCAGCGCTGGGTATCTGCCTGGATGACCTCCATGCTCTTGCTGCCCCCCAGGCGGATATGGCCCCAGGTATGGCTGCCGAAGGTCCAGCCGGTACGCTTGAGCTCGGCGATGATGGGCTTGACGGCTTCCCGCTCCTTCTGACGGTTTTCTTCCTGGGCCTGCGTCCAGCTCTTGGTGTCCGTCTGGGTGCGGTAGCCCAGGATGCCCTCGTAGCCGGTGAGGCTCAGGCAGCCCTTGGCGCCGAAAGGAGAGAAGTCCGGATGCTCCTCCACGAACTTGTCCAGGATGGGGATGGCGTCCAGATCCCGGGAGACCACCTCGTTGCCCTGGGGATCCTTGCCCCAGGAGGCGATCTTGCCGTCCTCCCCGATGATGAGCTTCCAGGTGAAGCCGTTGGAGAGCATGTATTCGTAGTAATTGGTGTCATCGAAGGAGAGGATCAGGGGCTTTTTCCCCTCCGGCAGGTACAAGGTGTTGCGCACCATTTTGGCGGTGCCGTCCTCGCCGGTGACCTCGCTCCATACGTCGGCGATATCCACCAGGATGTAGCCCCTGTCGTAGACGCTCTGGAGGATCTTGCGGTACTCGTCGGCCGTTACCATATAGTCGTCGATGCCGTTTGCCTCGCTGTCGCCGTCAAAGGCCAGCTCCGGGTAGGCCACCACCGGGTGGAAAAACAGGTGCTCCACAATGCCGTCATAGGCCGCGTAGGTGACGCCGTCCCGGGTACCGCCCTCCGGCATGACGGTGGGATCGCAGATGGTATAGGGCTCCGGCTCCGGCGGGGCCTCCTCTTCCGGGATATCTTCCTGGGCAGAACCTGGCGTCTTCTCTCCGTCATCTCCGGAGGAGGCCGTGCCGCCGCAGGCGGCCAGGGATGAGATCAGCAGCAGGGCCAACAGCAGGGAAAGCATTCGGCGGATCATGATAGGGGAACCTCCTGTCGGTTTTTGTCGTTACCGACAGTATAGCAGGTTCCCCGCTGGAAGGAACAACAAAAGGATGACAAAATCCACCGGGACTGTTACCGTTTGTCCCCGGGACGGAAGAGGGCTGCCACGATGACGCCGGCCACCACGGCTGCCGCGATGCCACCGGCTGTAGCGGAGAGGCCGCCGGTGAGGACGCCCAGCCAGCCCTGTTCCGCCACCGCCTTTTCCACGCCCTGGGCCAGGGAGTGGCCGAAGCCTGTCAGGGGCACCGTGGCCCCGGCCCCGCCCCATTTGGCGATGGGGTCGTAGATCCCCAGGGCGCTGAGCAGCACCCCCGCCACCACGTAGCCTGTGAGGATGCGGGCGGGGGTCAGGGTGGTTTTGTCGATGAGCAGCTGCCCGATGGCACAGAGAATGCCGCCGCAGAGAAAGGCGTTGAGATATTCCATATGAGACCTCCTGATGATGCAGCTTTTTAGCGCTGGACGGAAAGACATACGGCGTGGCAGATGCCGGGGATGCTCTCTCCCTGGCCGGAGGAGACAGGGGAGAGCAGGGCCCCCGTAGGGGCAAAAAGCACCCGCTGCCATACCCCGGCGCGCAGCTGGGGGAGAATATAGCCGTTGAGTACCGCGGCGGAGCAGCCGCAGCCGGAGGCTCCGGCGTGCATGTCCTGTTTTTCCCGGTCGTAGAGCAGCAGCCCGCAGTCAAAATAGTTGGCGGAGAGATCCACGCCGTCCTGGCGGAACCAGTCCAGCACGATGCTGTGGCCCAGCTCCCCCAGGTCTCCGGTGAAGATACGGTCAAAGTCTCTGGGGGAGGTTTTGGTCTCCCGGAAGAAGGCGGAGAGGGTGTTGTAGGCGGCGGGAGCCATGGCAGCGCCCATGTTGTTGGCGTCGGCAATGCCCTTGTCCACGATCTTCCCTCGGGTGACGTGGGTGACGTAGGGCCCCGGGCCTTCCCGGCCCAGGATGGTGCAGCCGGAGGCGGTGGCCGTCCACTGAGCCGTGGGGGGACGCTGGTTGCCGTAGGGCACCGGCATGCGGTACTGCCGCTCGGCAGTGCAGTAGTGGGAGGAGGTCATGGCGGCGGCAGTTTGGGAGAAGCCGCCGTCGATGAGCAGCGCTGCCAGGGAGAGAGATTCCCCCATGGTGGAGCAGGCGCCGTAGAGCCCGTAAAAGGGAACGGCAAAGTCCCGCAGGCAGAAGGAGGTGCCGATGCACTGGTTGAGAAGGTCCCCCGCCAGCACGATGTCCAGATCCTCCGGCTTCAGCCCGGCTTTTTCCAGTGCCTTGCCCAGCGCCTGGGCCTGCATGGTGGACTCCGCCTTTTCCCAGGTTTTTTCTCCAAAGAAGGAGTCCTTGCAAAGAGCGTCAAACCCCTTTGCCAGAGGCCCCTGGGCCTCGAATTTCCCGCCGATGCAGGCGAAGGAGAGGACGGAGGGCGGGTGGGCCAGGGCTACGGTCTGACGGCCCAGACATTTTGTTTCCATTTTCCGGACACCTCGCTGTCATGGATTTTCCCTAGGTTGCCCGAAACGGGAAAAAATATGAAGCCCGGCTGATGCCGGGCTTCGGATCGGTCAGGATTGGATTTGTGAGGAGTCTTCTTCATCATACACAAACGGAGCCTTACAGGAATAGCACAGATCCCGGTCTCCCCGCTGGCGTTTGCCGCACCGGGGACAGGCGATGATTTCTTTGGTGCGGGAGGAAAAGTGCACCGGTGTACCCGGTGGGGCCGGCGGTACCTGGGGAGGTTCCGGCTGGGGGTCTGCTTGTGCGACAGGCTGCATACGTTCCAGGGCCGCGATGCGGTCTTTCAGCGCGTCCACCTCTTCCTTGTGGCGCTGTTCCCGCAGGTCCTCTTCGGCTTGCTGCTCCGTCAGATCCGGCAGCAGCAAAATGACGATCAGGGCAATGAAACTGAAAAAGAAACCAGCTACCAGACAGAGAACAAAATGGTAGCCTTTTGCCTGTCCCAGCTTGCCGCAGAAGACCATCAGCATGATGTTGATGAGCAGAATCAGGATCTCCATTTTTTTGCCCCCTTTTTCTTATGGTAACAGGCGGAAATATGGCTGTCAAGACGGTTAGCAGCGCCTAATGTTTCAAAAAACGCTGTACATGGCATTTTTCCCGTGCTATAATTTTCATTTAATGGAAAAGTCTAGTTTCACAAGAGAGGTGCATACAATGAGCGAGGAGATGCGTTCTTTCGGCTACCTTTGCCCCAAGTGCGGCAAGACGGTGATGGCGGCCCGTTCGGTGTTTGCCCTGGAGGCCTCCAACGCCGAGATCGAGTGCGCGTGCGGCGAGAGTGCCCTTCGGGTGGAGTTTGACGGGGAGCGTTATCATATTTATGTGCCCTGCGGCATCTGCGGGGAGACCCACGAGGCGGTTTGTCGCCCGGAGCAGATTTTGAAGGGGGCTACCGCCCTGGGCTGCTCCAAGACCAAGCAGTTTTGCTGCTTTGTGGGAGACGAGGGCACCGTGGAGAAGCATCTGCGGGAGCTGGCCATCCTGGCCCAGAAGGAAAAGCAGCAGGATGAGGAGGGCCAGGAGGCCTTTGTGGACAGCGTCATCATGTATGAGGTCCTCTCGGAGCTCAAGGAGATTGCGGCCCGGCCAAGGGGCATTACCTGCGGCTGCGGCTCGGATCGCTACGGTATGGAGATCCGCCGGGGCGCGGTGGACCTCATCTGCCGGGACTGCGGCGCCCGGCTGCGGATCCCCGCCGTCACCGATGGGGATCTGGATGACCTGTGCTGCCATATGAAGCTGCAGATCCCCGGGAGGAAGGTATGATCCCCTGTTTTGCCCTGTTTTTATTGGGGGTGGGCACCTGCCTCGTCACGGGACACAGCTTGGTGTGGGCCCTGAGTCTGGGGTTGGTGCTCTTTTCCCTGTTGGCCCTGCGGCGGGGCTATCAGCCCCGGCAGGTGGCCGCCATGGCCTGGGAAAAGGGCCGGGAGGCTTTGATCGTGGTGCCGGTCTTTTTGATCATCGGTGCGGTGACGGCCCTGTGGCGAGCCTCCGGCACCATCTCCTTCTTCCTCTACTATGGCCTGCGGGCCATCCCGCCTGCCGCATTTGTGGCGGCGGCGTTTTTACTGTCGGCGGCCCTCTCCTTTGTGCTGGGTACCAGCTACGGCGTCACCGGCACCGCGGGGTTGGTGCTCATCACTCTGGCCCGCTCCGGCGGGGTGGACCTGGCGGTGACGGCGGGAGCCGTCCTCTCCGGGGCGTATTTCGGGGACCGGTGCTCTCCCATGTCCTCCTGCGCGTCGTTGGTGGCCGCCGTCACGAAAACGGATCTCTACGGCAACGTCCGGGAGATGCTGCGCACCGCCGCACTGCCGACGGTGCTCTCCGTGGGGATCTACGCCGCATTGTCGGTACGCCACCCCATCGCCTCCGTGGACCCGGCGGTGCTCGCCGCCCTCTCGGAGGGTTTTTCCCTGCAGTGGTATGTGCTCCTTCCGGCGGCACTGATGCTGGTGCTGCCCCTGTTCCGCATTCCCGTGAAGAAGGCCATGGCCCTCAGCGCCCTGGCGGCTCTGGCTTTGACGGTACTCCTGCAGGGCCTGCCTCTTTGGGAGGCGCTGCGGGCGGCCCTGCTGGGCTATGTGCCGGACTCTCAGGAGCTGGCGGCCATCCTCTCCGGTGGCGGCGTGGTGTCCATGGTGGAGTCCTCTGCCGTGGTGTTCCTCACCAGCCTGTACGCCGGGATCCTGGAGGGTATCCATGCCCTGGCCCCGGCGGAGGCCTGGGCGGAGCGTCTGGCGGACCGGGTGGGACTGTTTCCCGCCACAGCCCTGGTGAGCATCGGGGTGCTGGCGGTCTTTTGCAACCAGGCGGTGACGGTGATGCTGGATGCCCAGCTGATGGGAGAATGTTACCGCCGACGGGGGGCCTCTCGGCGGGAGCTGGCCATGGACATCGCCAACTCCGGCGTTACCATCGCCGGGCTCATCCCCTGGAGTATTGCCCTGACGGTGCCCCTCCACATGCTGGGGGTGGGACTGGAGGCAGTGCCCTGGGCGGTGCTGGTATACCTGATCCCCCTTTGTTATCTCCCTACAAAACGCTTTTTCCGGGCGGGGCAAAACCGCCCGCAAGACTTGGGGCGCTCTTGCCCCGCAGAAAGGATCTGATGAATCGTGGTTACGCTGCTTGGGCGGCTGCTGATCCGGCAGGAGGGCCGGGAGGAGGCGGAGATCCGCAAGGCCTACGGCATCCTCTGCGGTGCGGTGGGCATCTTCTTCAACGTCCTGCTCTTTGCCGGAAAGTTCTTCGCCGGTACCCTTTCCGGCTCCATCGCCATCACGGCGGATGCCTTTAACAACCTCTCGGACGCAGGGTCTTCGGTGGTGACGCTGCTGGGCTTCCAGCTGGCGGGGCAGAAGCCGGATACCCACCATCCCTTTGGCCACGGGCGGATGGAGTACCTCTCTGGCCTGGTGGTATCCATGCTGATTTTGCTGATGGGCGTGGAGCTGGGCAAGTCTTCTCTGGAGAAGATCCTCCATCCGGAGGAGGTGGATTTCAGCCCCCTGATCGTGGGTATTTTGTGCGTGTCCATTGCTGTGAAGCTTTACATGTTCCTCTATAACAAGCGTATCGGCAAGAAGCTGGGCTCCACCGCCATGGAGGCCACCGCCATGGATTCCCTCAGCGACTGTGTAGCCACCACCGCGGTGCTGGCCGCCACATTGGTGGGCCACTTCACCGGCCTGCGCATCGATGGCTGGTGCGGTATCCTGGTGGCCTGTTTCATCCTCTGGTCGGGTATCGGTGCCGCCCGAGATACCCTGGATCCCCTGCTGGGCACGCCGCCCACGGCGGAATTTGTGGGCCGCATCCGGGATCTGGTGATGGCCCACAAGGGCATCATCGGCATCCACGACCTCATCGTTCACGACTACGGCCCCGGCCGGGTGATGATCTCTCTCCACGCGGAGGTCTCCGCCTCCGAGAATGTGCTGGAGCTCCATGACGAGATCGACAACGTGGAAAACGAGCTGCGGGAGAAGCTGGGCTGTGAGGCCGTCATCCACATGGATCCCATCGTCACCGATGACGGCATTACGGAGGAGACCCGGGAGCGGGTGGCCGATCTGATCCACTGCATCGATGACGATATCAATATCCATGATTTCCGCATGGTCTCCGGCCCTACCCACACCAACCTCATCTTCGACGCGGTGGTGCCCTTTGGCTTCCGCCTGAGCGATGAAGAGGTGGAGAGAAAGATCAAGACCGCCGTCCGTGCCCTGGACGGCAACTACTACGCCGTGGTGAAGGTGGAGCGCTCCTATACATAATTTCAGCGCAGAAAACAAGAAGACCGCTGCCCTTTTGGGCGGCGGTCTTCTTGCGTTGTGGTAGGAAAGGCTTTCAAAAAACAGGCCGCCCATCTGGGCGGCCTGTTGAAAATGCGGAGAGAAAACTCAGCGCTTGGAGAACTATTCCGGGCATTTTACATCGTGATAAAGGGTGGCAAACCATTGAAAACTGTGAGTTTGGGTTTTTAAAGAATTTGGAAACGTGACACATCGTCAAATATTTTCAAATCTCTTGCCCGGCAAATTTGCGGCAGGTGCCCTGGCTTATAATGAGTTAAGAAAGCCACCCTTTACCCATACAGTATAACTTCTATTAGCCGAATTGTCAACGCTGTCAAAGAAGAGATAAAGCCATAGAATAACTCGTGACAATCAGCGCAGGACACCGGAGATGGTCTGTGTGATCCGTACTTGTACCTCAGACATGAGATGGGCATAGTACCGGCTGGTAATATCGGCGGAAGCATGGCCCAAATGCTTGCTGATGGCATCCAGATTTTCACCCGCCAGGATCAGCAGTGAGGCGTGCGTATGCCGGAGACCGTGAATAGTAATCCGGTGCAATTCTGGGTGTTGGTTCATAAATCGCCGAAATTGAGTATTCAGCAAAGAACGATCATAGAAATGGCCTGTGGCAGAGGTAAACACAGCTTCTGGTTCCTGCCAGGCAGAGCAAATGATCTTTTTTGCTTATCCTGCGCAATCTTATGTTCCTGAAGCATTTGTACGGTTGCATCATCAATTACAATCTTCCGGATGCTCATGGGCGTTTTCGGTGTGGACAGGAAGTAGTGGCCGGGCACATAGGTCAACGTTTTGTCTACGAAAATAGTCTTATTTTCGAAGTCAATTTTATCCCAGGTCAGACCCAGTGCTTCTCCACTACGAAGCCCTGTTAGCAACAGTAGTTTGATGATGGTGTTAAAGGCGGAATAGGGAGCCACCAACTCCATCAGTTTTTTAGCATCTGTGGCGGAAAGGTAATTATCCCGCGCAGTTGAGTCAACCTCTACATCCTGCTTCCAGATAGTACCAATACAGGGATTCTCAGTAATGAACTTCTGAGAAACAGCGTATTCTAGAATGCTATGCATGATGATCTTGTTCTTTCTGACAGTTTGTGGTTTTTTTGTTTTCCCAAGCTCCAAAAGAAATTCCGTGATCCTAGCAGTAGTAAGATCCTTTAGCCGGGTATTGCCGAACACCGGCTTGATATTCTTTCGATAGGAGCCTTCATAAGTGTACGCAGTGATCTCCTTGAGGCAATTCGGCGCGTACTGACTGAAGTACAGATCACCAAGCTCGGAGAGCCGCATATTTTCTTTCAGAGTTTGATTATTGGTTACTTTTACATAGAAGTTGTCATAAGCAGTTTCTATCGTCTGCTTTAATTGACGATTAGAAAGCCCCGCCGGAGGATGAAAAGTCATGTATTTCCGGATGGGTTTTCCGTTTCCATCGAATCCGTTAGAAACAGTGAATTGATAACTGTTTCCCCTTTTCCGAATTCCTGGCTTTAAGTTCATAGTTATATCACCTCGTTTGATAGAGATATTTGGAATTTATCGGGAAGCGGCAGAAGCATTACATCAGGTGGACGATAAAAAGATGGGTTTCATGCCTGCGGTGGAGCTTTTGAAACGTCCCTGGAATGTTGAATCCTGAAAAGGAAAAAGCCAGCGCTGAACAGCACTGGCTTTTTTTCGCGGTTTTCTGTCCCAAAGGCAGAATCGGCGAGGGATTCCGATGCAGCAATGAATTGCCGAAAAACAACCGGTTGGGAAACAGGTTTTACTTCCAGAATCCGGCGTGAACTTCCACGATCTCGCCTTCCACTTCAGGGAAGGGACCTTGCAGTTCGATCTCCTTCTGACCGGCGGCAAAGACCTTGTCGGCCCCCATAGAGAAGGTGGGGTTCTTTTCGTCGTCGCCTGTCAGTTCCAGGAGCCGGGATTCCGTAATTCCAAATGCAACATGACCGATGTTGGCCCAGTAAATTCCGCCGCTGCACATGGGGCAAGGCTCGCAGGTAGTATACAGGGTGCAGTCTTTCAGAAACTCCTTGCTGTACTCCCGGCTGGCCCGGGAAGCCAGGGTCATCTCTGCATGGGCGGTGGCGTCGTGCAGATCATATTCTGCATTTCCCTGTTCCATCAGGACTTCACCGTCAGGACCTACCAAAATTGCTCCGAAAGGGGTGTTCCCGGCAGCCCGGGCGCGCTTCGCCACTTCGTTGGCGCGGCGCAGATACATGATTGGACTCATGGAAGATGCTCCTTTTATTTTTATTAATATTCGGTGCTGATCTCCGTGGGAACGATGGAACCGTCCACAATTCCCTGGATCACTTCCTGGGCCTTGGCCACAGTCTCTTCAGAGCAGGAGGTGCCAAACTCGGTGATGTAGATGGCGCCCTCTGCCAGACCGTCACGCTGAATGCCGCTGAACGTCCCGTTTTCGATCTTTTCAATCTGGTCGGAAATGCACTGGGAGATGTTGACGCCCAGGCAGCACAGCATCTGATCCGGAGCCAGATCCCGCTGATCGCCGCCATATCCGATCACTTTCACGTTCCGCTCTGCGCAGGCATCGATAACGCCTGTGCCGGTGGCATCGCATACATGCATGACGACATCGCAGCCGCCTTCAATCAAAGAGTAGGCCGCTTCCTTGCCCTTGGCCGGATCATCGAACGTGCCGGTGACAATGATGGAAACATCAATATCGGGCTTAACAGACTGTGCGCCCTCGCGGAAAGCATTGTAGTTGGCAATCTGCGCATTGGAAGGCGCGCCGCCTACAATGCCGATTTTATTTGTCTGGCTCTCCATGGCAGCTACGACACCGCACACATAGGCGCCCTCATATTCCTTGTTATAGGAGTATGCGGTATTGGCAGGGAGATCCTCTTCGGCCACGTCCGTAGGAGCCGTGCCGTAGACATAGAAGTACTTGTCGGGGAAGTCCGGAGCCACAGCCAAAGAAGCATCAATAAAGGTATATCCGTGTCCCATAATCAGCTCGAAATCGCCGCTGGCATAGGTGCGGAATACGGTTTCGCCGTCGTTTTGCTCCACGTTTTCCGTGTACTCCACGTGATAACCCATATTTTCAATTTTCTGCAATCCCAGATATGCGCTGTAGTTCCAGGACTGGTCACTGATCAGGCCCGGCAGCAGCATGGCAACATTTTGAACGCCGCCGGTTTCCTCTGCAGTCTGATCACCGGAGTCGCCGGCGGGGGCTGTGGAACCCTCTGTGCTGCTTCCGCAGCCGGACAGCAATGCGGCTGCCAGTACCAGCGTCTGCAATAGAACGAATACTTTTTTCATAACTTGATCCTCCCGATAATATTTATGTGAAAATAGTTGGGAACTATCTCCCCTCTTTTTCATAAGGCTCGCCCAAAGCCTTTGGCTGGAACGAATTGCGTCCCATCAGCAGAATGCTCAAAAGGACGACTACGTACGGCAGCATGACAAAAAACTGATACGGAATCGACACATCCATGGTCTGGGCACGGAGCTGGAAGGCATCCACCAGGCCGAACAGCAGTGCGCCGCCCAGCACGCCCAGGGGATTCCAGCGTCCGAGGATGGTAATGGCCAGCGCGATATATCCTCTTCCGGAAGTGATTCCGTCCGTGAAGCGCCCCACATAGGCCACGGACAGGAAAGCACCGCCCAGGCCGCCCATCATGCCTGCAAAGAACATGCTCCAGAGGCGAACGCTGATGACGGAGATACCCGCTGCCTGTGCCGCCCGCGGATTTTCACCGACAGAACGAATCCGCAGGCCAAGCATGGTCTTTGAAAGAACGAACCAGGTAGCGCCTGCCAGAACGATGGAAAGATATACCAGGACATTCTGGTTGAACAGGGTTTCCCCCAGCAGCGGGATGCTGCTCAATACCGGAATGGCACGGTTGGCCAGCGGCTGGACCGAGGGGGCCGTCAACGCCACGCCGAAAAAGGCGCGGTAGAGGTAGCTTGTCAGACCCACCATCAAAATGTTGAACATAATGCCCACAACCGACTGATTCTGCCGCCGGCAGACGCCCAGCCCGGTCAGCGGCAGGGTGCTGACTGCACCGGCCAGTGCGCCGCAGAAAATTCCGAGAGCTGCGCTGCCGGTAGCAAAGTTTACACAAAAAGCGGTAAATGCCCCTAACAGCATCTGACCTTCCAGACCGATGTTGATAACACCGGCACGTTCCGCCACAATTTCGCCGGTGGCACTGAAAATCAGCGGGGTGGACATCCGGAACATAGAGGCGAGCAGTGCCACAAGAAAGGAAGAGCTTAGCATGGATTACACCTCCGCTTTTTTACGCCGGGTAAATTGAAAACTGAGTCCCAGAAGGACGAAGAGCACAATGAGACCCTGCAAAATATCCACCAGAGTAATGGGAACCCCACTGACCACCTGCATAAACTGTGCGCCTGTATTCAAAAGCGCCATCAACACCGAGGCCAGCACGATGCCAACCGGATGCAGCATTCCCAACAGAGCCACCACTACGGCCGTAAATCCGATATCTCCAGCCATTGTTTCCGTGATCCGGTAATAAACGCCCAGCAGCTCAATGCCGCCGGCCAGACCTGCCAGACCACCGGAGAGGGTCATAATCCCCATGTGATAGCGTTTGATGGAGATTCCGCCGTAAACCGCCGCTTTCTCTCCGCCGCCCAATACCCGAATGCGGTAGCCGGTACGGCTACGGTAAATGAAGAAGTAATACAGGATAACGAGGACGATCGCCAGCAGGATGCCGGTGTGGGCCCGTGTGGAAGGAATAAGCTTGGCAAGCCGTAAGCCTTCGTCGATCTTAGAGGACTCGGGTACCATACCGGACGGCTCCTGCAGCGGCCCCCGGATCAGATAACCGATGAAATTTACGGCAATATAATTCAGCAAAAGGGAAGTGATGATCTCGTTTGCCCGAAAAAATGCCTTGAGGGCACCGGAGATTGCACCCCAGAATGCGCCGAATGCGATTGCAGCCACAGCGCCCAGCAGCAAAACGGGCTTTCCCAGTGTCTGTGCCAGGCCGGAACTGCACACCAGGAACATGCCCAGTGCCCCCATGTAGATCTGGCCTTCACCGCCCAGATTCGTCAGACCTGCACAGCGGGCGATCGCCATGCCGACACCTGCAATCAGCAAGGGCGTCATATTTGTCAAAAGCTCTCCAAAACCAGACTTGGAAGAGAGGGGGGTAATCAAAAGCTGCTGATAAGCAGACAGCGGGTCACCGCCGACAACCAGAATGAAGGCAGCGCCGATAGCCAGGGACAAAATGCCGGCCAGAAGGATCACACCCCATTTGGGTACCGCTTCTCTCCATGCTTTCATACCGGCTTCCTCCCCATCATCATACTGCCTAGCTGGGTGACCGTGGTCTCTTCAGGTGTGGTCTGCGCAAAAATCATGCCCTTATACAACACAACAATACGGTCAGATAAATAAAGCAGTTCTTCAAAATCTCCGGAAGACAGCACCACGGCCATCCCCGACTTCTTGGCTTCAAGGATCTGGTTGCGGATTGACCAGGATGCCCGGACATCAATCCCCCGGGTGGGATTGGAACAGACCAGCAGCTGCGGATGTTTGCTCAGCTCGCGGCCAAGGATGAACTTCTGCAGATTTCCGCCGGAAAGGTTTTCGGAGACGGCGTCATAGCCGGACGTCCGAACGTCAAACGCATCAATGGCGGCCTTGGTGTCCTCAATGACCTTCCGGTAATTGAGAAATTCACCGGTTTCCTGGCGTTTGCGCCGCAGCAGCCAGTTGTCGTAAAGACGGAACTTTTTGACAGTTCCCACATTGTTCCGGTCCGACGGCACATAGGCAACGCCTTCTTGAATAAAATCTTCCCCGGAAGAGAGGGTCAGGTCTTTCCCGGCCACGGTGATCTTTCCGCTGGTGCAGCGTCGAAGGCCCGCAATCACATCCATCAGTTCGTCCTGGCCATTCCCTTCCAAACCAGCGACTCCCAGGATTTCACCCTGCCGGACCTGTACGGACACGCGATTCAAGGTCTGTACGCCGCGGTCATCCACTGCGCAGACGTCCGACAAGGAGAGAATTTCCTGTTGCCCCGTCTGCCGGGAGCTCTTCTCCTGCAGCTCAACCTGAAAGGATTCCCCAATCATCATTTCCACGATTTTAGCCTGATCCAGGTCCCGGTTGGCGGTGTCCTCCACAACCCGTCCACGGCTGAGGATTGTAATCCGGTCGCTGATCCGCAGGACTTCCTCCAGCTTGTGGCTGATGAAAATGACGGACTTTTGGTGGGCAACCAGTTTTTTGATGATCTCAAACAACACATCACATTCCTGAGGGGCCAGGACTGCAGTGGGTGTGCGACACGTTCCTAACTGAAAAGGTTAGGCGTGAAACAAAAAAATCAGGATT